>NZ_JBFEFT010000010.1:0-101767 GCF_047229225.1 Bacillus sp. 179-C3.3 HS
CCGGTAGTTCAGTTGGTTAGAATGCCTGCCTGTCACGCAGGAGGTCGCGGGTTCGAGTCCCGTCCGGACCGCCATTTTATTACATGCAAACGAAAACGTATAGTTTCGTTTTTTTTTATGTCTTTTTCTTTCAACAAATATGAAAATTTGGCGAAAAGGAAAAGAAAAAGAACGTTTAAAACAGCCTGGTTTGTTCATACCAGGCTTTCTTTATATCATTTTTAGTTGGAACTGAAGCTCGTATTCGCTAAACTAATAGTAACTGTGTCTTGAACAACATCAAGCTTACTCAATAGATTGAATGAAGGAGCTGTGTGTTATGGATGAATTTGATCTCATTCACCGAATTACACCAAAAGAATCTTATCAGCGTTCTTTGGTCAAGGGGATTGGTGATGATGCAAGTGTTTATCAACCTCATTCACATTGTGAAGAGGTCGTTTGTGTTGATACAATGGTAGAGCACGTTCATTTTCGTTTCGATTTTTCAACACCTTATGAGGTTGGTTTTAAAGCATTGGCAGTCAATATGAGTGATATTGCAGCAATGGGTGCAACGCCAAAGTATTATCTTGTGTCAATTGCTATTCCGCCTCATGGTGATGAGGATATAGTGACCGCCCTTTATCAGGGGATGAAAGATTTGGCTGATACATATCATGTAGACCTCATTGGTGGAGATACGGTTGCCACACGTAGTGACTTTGTGATTACAGTCACGGTTATTGGCGAGGTCCCAAGGGGAACGGCTTGTTATCGTGATAGTGCACAGGCTGGAGATATCGTTTTTGTCACAGGAGAGCTCGGCTCATCGGCTGCAGGGCTATCACTCTTGATGGAAGAGGCAGACCTTGTAAATCATATTGATACTGATTACTTCCTAAAGCGTCACAAAATGCCGCAGCCTCACATCACTGCCGGTCAAATTTGTTCAAGCTTTCCTAGGGTAACATTGAATGATGTAAGTGATGGGTTAGCTAGTGAGCTTAACGAGATTGCAGAAGCCAGTCAAGTGACGATACAGATTGAGGCTGACAAGCTTCCAATCCATCCTGATTTGCCGCTATTACGCAAAGAGTGGCTAGAATGGGTACTTTATGGTGGAGAGGACTTTGTGTTGACCGGTACAATTCCAAACGCAGATTGGGATCGTTTTGAGTCACAATGCAAGGAAAAGGCTATTCACATCACACGTATTGGAGAGGTACAGCACGATCAGGCAACCGGAGTGATGTTAAAAAAGGATGATCAGCATACAAGGTTAATGAAAAAAGGATATAATCATTTTAAGAAATGAGGTGACCATCATCTTGAAATTGTCTTGGACGACTAAAGGAGCAGATGAGACAAAACGGATTGCAGCTGCTCTAGCTAAACTTGTATTACCAGGGGATGTCTTGACATTAGAAGGCGATTTAGGCGCAGGGAAAACCACTTTTTCAAAAGGTTTTGCAGAAGGCTTAGGGATTACCCGTATCGTCAATAGCCCTACTTTTACGATTATTAAAGAGTATACCGATGGCAGACTGCCACTTTACCATATGGATGTGTATCGCATGGAAGATGCGGATGAAGATATTGGACTTGAGGAATATTTTGAGGGTGAAGGTGTATGCTTAGTTGAATGGGCACATCTGATTGAACCACAATTGCCTTCAGCTTATTTAAAAATTGAAATGCATAGGACAGAACGTGAAGAAGAACGTCATCTCACGTTTTATGCAAAAGGGGATCGCTACGACACCCTGTGTAAGGAGATGAAGGAATTTGACCATACTAGCCATTGATACCTCTAACCACACATTAGGCATTGCGATTGTCAGAGATGAGACAGTGATTGGGGAAAGTATAACTTATTTAAAAAAGAATCATTCCGTCCGAGCGATGCCGACTGTTGAAGCTTTAATGAACGAGTGTGGTGTGACGCCGAGCGATTTAAGCAAAATCGTCGTGGCAAAAGGACCAGGTTCTTATACTGGGGTTAGGATCGGGGTCACCATCGCAAAGACACTTGCGTGGACACTTTCCATTCCAATCACATCGATCTCTAGCTTAGAGACACTGGCAGCGAATGCACATTATTTTGATGGATGGATCTCACCATTATTTGATGCGCGAAGAGGACAAGTTTATACAGGATTGTATCAGTTTGAAGGCGGAAAGATCAAAGAAGTGAAGCCTGATCAAAATGTACCGATGACGGATTGGCTCCATGATCTAAAGACGGCAGAAAAGCCCGTATTATTTCTTGGTCATGATGTCCATCTTCATCAAGACAATATTCGCTCAATATTAGGAGAAACAGCTGTTTTGGCAGAGGGATCATTACATAATCCTAGACCTTCCATGTTGGCTTTTCTAGGAGCAGATCGGCCTGTTGAAGAAGTACATCAGCTTGTCCCTAACTATATTCGTTTGGCAGAAGCGGAAGTGAAATGGCTTGAAGGACAAAACTAATGTCAACACAGTAGACATCAGAAAAATGACGGTAGAGGATATTCCTGAGGTGTATACGATTGAAGTGCATTCGTTTACCGTTCCTTGGAAAAAGGAATCCTTTGTGTATGAGATTCTTCACAATCAATATAGCCATTATTTTCTCATTGAGGAAGAAAAGAAGCCTGTTGGCTATTGTGGTGTCTGGATTGTCATGGATGATGCACAGATTACCAACATTGCGATTCTACCTGAGCATAGAGGAAAGGGCTATGGTGAAGCATTGCTTCGGCATGTCATTGATTTTTGTAAAGAAAAAAAGACAGATCATCTTTCATTAGAAGTGCGGGTGTCCAATACACCAGCACAATCCCTTTATGAAAAGCTTGGTTTTAGACTTGCTTCTGTGAGAAAAAATTATTATACAGATAACGGGGAAGATGCATACGTCATGTGGGTGAATTTAAATGAGTGAACAAAAAGATCGATTCATATTAGGAATAGAAACGAGCTGTGACGAAACGGCTGCATCCATTGTGAAAAATGGAAAGGAAATCATTGCGAACGTTGTTGCCTCACAAATTGAAAGCCATAAACGATTTGGTGGTGTTGTGCCAGAGATTGCTTCCAGACATCATGTGGAACAAGTCACGATCGTATTAGAAGAAGTCATGGCACAGGCCAAGATGAGCTTTAAAGATTTAGATGCGATTGCTGTCACAGAAGGTCCAGGTTTAGTCGGTGCGCTTCTCATTGGTGTCAATGCAGCGAAAGCGTTAAGCTTTGCACATCAACTTCCGCTTGTCGGTGTTCATCATATTGCTGGGCATATTTATGCAAACCAGCTAGTCGGTGAATTGACATTTCCTTGTTTAGCCCTTGTGGTTTCTGGAGGACATACTGAGCTTGTGTACATGAGAGAGCATGGTTCTTTTGAAGTCATTGGAGAAACATTGGATGATGCAGCTGGAGAGGCTTATGACAAAGTAGCACGTACAATGGGTCTCTCATATCCGGGTGGACCTCATATTGACCGATTGGCACATGAAGGAAAGCCAACGATCAAGCTCCCTCGTGCATGGCTTGAAGAAGGATCTTATCATTTTAGCTTCAGTGGATTAAAATCAGCTGTGATCAACACGTTACACAATGCGGCGCAAAAGGGTGAAACGATTGCACGCGAGGATTTAGCAGCAAGCTTCCAAGAAAGTGTCATAGAGGTACTTGTAGGAAAGACGTTAAAAGCAGCTGAAGCCTACAACGTCAAACAGGTTGTTCTAGCTGGAGGGGTGGCAGCAAATAAAGGGCTGAGAGAAGCTTTAACCTCAGCATTTGCCGATCAACCCGATGTGAATCTAACCATACCTCCGCTTGCCCTATGTACAGATAATGCAGCAATGATTGCTGCTGCGGGCACGGTCGCTTTTGAGAAAGGAATTCGGGGAGATATGGCCATGAATGGTCAACCTGGATTACCACTTGTATCATATGAATGAGGCTCCTGTGGATATACAGGAGTTTTTTTATTGATTAAAATAAGATTATTCACAAAAAACCGTAATATATCCACAATTATTTGAAAATTTCACTTTCATTTGAAGAGGTTGTGTATAAAAACCTGTTTTCTTGTGGATATGTGATTAAAATACTGTGGATAAAGTGGATAAGTCTAATGTGGTTAAGAAACATAAAGAAAATTTTGTGGATATGTCTGTGGGTAAAATGTTTTCAAAAGAAAAAGAGCACCCATGTGGGTACTCTTTATGATTCCGATAGTTCTTCCCATTCGGCAAAAAGTGATTCAAGCTCTTGATTGAGTGAATCATTTTCAGTCTGGATGGCTTGGACCTTCTCGTGATCTTGAAAGATTTCAGGATCACATAACAATTGTTCATTGTCCGCAAGCTTTTCCTCCATCACCGCAATTCGCTCTTCGATGTCTTCAATTCTTCTTTGTTTTTGTCTTTCTTTCTTTTTTAATTCTTTTTCCTCTGCATAAGAAAGCTTAGTGGCTTCAGTGGGTGCTGCTGATTGTTTCTTTTGTACTTCGTGGTTTTGTAGTGCTTCAAGTTCTAATTGTTCGTTTTTCTTTTCAAGGTAATAGTCGTAGTCACCGAGGTATTCTTTCGTCTCGTTTGGCGATAGTTCAAGAACTTTTGTTGCCAATCGGTTAATAAAATATCGGTCATGCGAGACAAATAAAATCGTCCCAGGATAATCGATGAGAGCATTCTCTAAAATTTCCTTACTATCTAAGTCAAGATGGTTGGTTGGTTCATCGAGAATGAGAAAATTGGCTTTTTGTAGCATAAGCTTAGCCAAAGCAAGACGAGCTTTTTCTCCACCGCTCAAAGCGTGAACAGGCTTCAAGACGTCATCACCGGAGAATAAGAAATTTCCTAAGCAAGTACGAATTTCCTTTTCGGTCATATGCGGATAATCATCCCAAAGCTCATTTAAGACCTTTTTGGAGGATGTGAGTTTCGCTTGTTCTTGGTCATAATAACCGATGGTGACATGGGAGCCAAAGGTGATGTCTCCTTTTACTGGCTTTAATGTATCCGTTAAGGTCTTTAAGAGTGTTGATTTTCCGATACCGTTAGGACCAATCAGTGCCACGCTGTCTTCTCGCATGATATGGAACGAAAGGGAAGAAAGAAGCGGTGTCTTTTCATCATAACTAATCTTTAGATCATGTACCTTCAATACATCATTGCCACTTTGTCTTGTGATATCAAAACGAAAACTTGCCGATTTTTCATCACCTAATGGTTTATCTAAACGATCCATTCGTTCCAATTGTTTGCGCCGGCTCTGAGCTCTCTTTGTAGTGGATGCTCTTGCTAGGTTGCGATCGACGAAATCTTGGAGCTTGGCGATTTCCTCTTGCTGTTTTTCATATTGCTTCACTTCTCGTTCTAACTGCTCAGCCTTCAGTTCAAGGTACTTGCTATAGTTACCGGTAAACTTCTTCATCGCTGTTCTTGAGACTTCGTAGACATGGTTTACGACTTTGTCTAAGAAATAGCGGTCATGGGAGACGATGAGAATCGCACCTGTATAATTTTGCAAATATTGCTCAAGCCATGATAAAGTATCAATATCTAAATGGTTGGTAGGCTCGTCCAGAATTAACAGCTCTGGTTTCATTAATAAAAGCTTTCCGAGCGCTAGACGTGTTTTCTGACCACCACTTAAGGATTGAACGGTTGTGTCGTCTTCAAAATGACTAAAGCCAAGTCCATGAAGAATGGAGCGCACATCTGCTTCATATTGATAGCCACCTTGATCTTTAAAATCTTGTTGCAGCCTGTCATAGGTTTTCATAAGGGAATCAAGCGCCGCACCTGTGGAAGAAGCCATTTTTTCCTCAATGGTTCTCATCTCTTGTTCCATTTCTTTTAAATGATCAAAGACCGATAATAACTCATCTTTTAACGTACGGGTAGACGTCACATCGGTATGCTGTGCCAAATATCCAATTGTGAGGTCTTTTGGTCTGATAATGTCGCCTTGTTCATATGACATTTGTCCAGCAATGATTTTTAAAAGTGTGGATTTGCCTGCCCCGTTTCGACCTACAATGGCAATGCGATCCTTTGCTTTGACTTCTAATTTTATATTCGTTAAAACGGTATCAGCGCCAAACGATTTTGACAGCTGATTCACTTGTAGAATCATCATGTAACTTCACCTCTGCTATAATATGTTTAGTGTAGCTTATCAGCAGAGAACCGGCAAATCTTACATACGATCACGGTTGTCAAATGAAAGACAGATAGGAAAAAATAGTGTATGATTTGGATAAGGAGCGTTTAACATGAGTCAATTTAGCCATTTTAACGAACAAGGAAGAGCAAAGATGGTGGATATTAGCGATAAATCATCTACGGTCAGAACCGCAGTTGCTGCTTCAAGCGTTCGAATGATAGAAGAAGTATTTCAAAAAATACAACAACGTGAAATTGGAAAAGGGGATGTGCTCTCTGTCGCACAAGTTGCTGGTATTATGGCAGCAAAGCAAACATCTCAGATCATTCCTATGTGTCATCCGCTTGCACTAAAAGGTGTGGATATCTCCTTTGATTGGGAGGAAGACGGAAATGCGTACATTCTAAACATACGCGCAAAGGTCAAAACAAAAGGAAGTACGGGTGTGGAGATGGAAGCGCTCACTTCCGCTTCAGTATGTGCACTGACCGTCTACGATATGTGCAAAGCCATTGATAAGGGCATGATCATCGGTCCGACCTATTTAGTTGAAAAAACAGGCGGGAAAAATGGTGATTTTCACAGAGAACTTGATATTTAAGTTGGAGGATCTTATATGAATATAGACCAGTCAAAAATTCCACAAGCAACAGCCAAACGTTTGCCGCTTTATTACCGTTTTTTAAAAAATCTGCATGCCTCAGGAAAACAAAGGGTATCTTCTGCAGAGCTTAGTGATGCAGTCAAAGTGGATTCTGCAACGATTCGTCGAGATTTCTCATACTTTGGTGCACTTGGGAAGAAGGGGTACGGGTACAATGTTGATTACCTGCTTACTTTCTTCAGAAAAACCCTTGATCAAGATGAGATGACGAATGTCATGCTTATCGGGGTGGGGAACTTAGGGACTGCTTTTTTACACTATAATTTCATCAAGAATAATAACACAAAAATTTCAATGGCTTTTGACGTGAATGAGAGTAAAATAGGAAGTGAGATAGGCGGTGTGCCTGTCTATGATTTGGATAAGCTTGAAGAGCATGTTCAAGAGGTGGGAGATATTCCTGTTGCGATTTTAACAGTACCTGCCGTAGCAGCTCAGTCCATTACAGATCGTTTGATTGCCCTAGGCATCAAAGGAATCCTTAACTTTACGCCGGCTCGCTTGAATGTGCCGGAACACATTCGAATTCATCATATAGATTTGGCGGTTGAACTTCAGTCTCTTGTGTATTTCTTAAAGCACTATTCTGTTACACAGGAGGACTGACGAAAAGGGGTAAAGGGGGTGGAGCAAATGGGTCCAATCGGTCCTGGAAGTTTGATTCTGATTGCGATTGTTGCGCTCATTATTTTTGGGCCGAAAAAGCTTCCTGAATTAGGAAGAGCAGCAGGAGATACATTACGTGAATTTAAAAATGCCACAAAAGGTTTAGCTGATGATCAAGAAGAAAAAAAGAAAAAAGAAGATCAGTAGAATAGGATGAGCTTCATGAATGTCAAAGATATGCCGCTTATGGAGCATATTGTGGAACTGCGAAAACGTCTCGTGATCATTGCGATGTTTTTTATCATGTTTATGGTGGTGGGTTTTTTTCTCGCCAAGCCGGTAATTGTCTATTTGCAAAATACCGATGAAGCGGCATCGCTCACATTGAATGCGTTTAAACTCACTGATCCACTGTACGTGTTTATGCAGTTCGCATTCGTCATTGCGTTGATTTTGACGTGTCCCCTTATTTTATATCAGCTTTGGGCATTTGTGAGTCCAGGCTTGTATGAAAAAGAAAGAAAAGTGACACTTGCGTACATTCCAATTGCACTGCTTTTATTTTTGAGCGGTGTGGCTTTCTCTTATTTTATTTTGTTCCCATTTGTCGTTGATTTTATGACAAGCATGTCGAATGACTTACATGTGGAGCAAGTGATCGGGATTCATGAGTATTTTACATTTCTGATGCAGCTAACACTTCCATTTGGTTTTTTGTTTCAAATGCCGGTTGTGCTGATGTTTCTCACGAGACTTGGAATCATTACACCGATGTTTTTATCGAAAATTCGCAAGTATGCCTATTTTGTCCTCCTTGTCATTGCCGCACTCATTACACCGCCAGAGCTTGTTTCTCACCTCATGGTTACCTTGCCAATGCTTGTCTTATATGAAGTGAGTATTGTCATTTCTAGGGTGACCTACCGCAAAATGCAGCAAACAGATGAGAAGGAAGAAAATCATTATGTGTCATAAAAAAAGCATCGTGATCGAATGTGACCACGATGCTTTTTCTATTGAGAGAGGATTTGGTCGATAGCGTGGAAGAGTTTTTGGTAATAAGCGGCCTCATGTGGCACGACATCGTGCAGACCGATCCATCTCATTTGCTCATGTCGTTCTCCGGTTGCATCGATCTCAAAGCCTTCGATCTGAATACGATCGCAGTGACCCGTTAAAAGTCGATATGCATCTTGTACCTTTGTTCTGTAAAGACCAGCCACTTCTTCCTTCTGTAAATGAACGTTCAGGTGTGTTTCTTGACTGACATAAAGATACACGTGACAAAACTCACGATCGATCAGCTGAGGCGTGTGGATTTCATCCTGTATGATACCGGCAAAGGAAAGATCTTGAAAAGGGATTGAGAAACCGAGTTCTTCCTCGATTTCTCTTACCCCGTCAGAAGGCTTTTCATCTGAGAGAAGATGACCTGCTGCTGTGATATCAAACATAGAAGGGAAATCCTTTTTTGAGTGGCTTCTTAGCTGGAAATAGAGATACATGGTGTTTTGTTCTTTTTTGAGTAGCCAAAAATGAAACGTTTCATGCCATAGCCCCTGAGCATGGACATCTGATCGTGCGGCAACCCCGATGAGTTCTTGTTGCTTGTTTAAGATGTTGATTTTTTCATCTTCCATCAAGGATCTCCCCCATAAAAAAACCATTCTCCAAGCGGCGGAAAATGGTTTTTGATTTATTTTTGTTGTTGTTTTTTTAGTTTGACAGAAAAAGCGAACATTTTAAATGCGATGTTGATATTATAAGCCGCAAACACCATCAGCAGAATGCTGTAAAATGACCACATATTACCTGGGTTTTGAATGGCCATATAGGTAAAAGCCACACCAACGGCAAAGTAAATAACGCCCCATACAACAGGGTTTCTCATGAGAAAAAGCCTCCAATAATCATTTGCATTGTTTGAGATTGTTCTTCAATCATTTTTTTCACTGGCTCAATCTGTACAAGAACGACGAGCGAGTTCATCAGCATATGAGCACCAATCGGAACAATGATCCGTTTTGTTTTCACATATAAGAATGCGAAGGTAAAGCCCATCGCTGTATATAACAAGATGTGAGAGAAATCATTGTGCACAACAGCAAAAGTCACTGAACTGACAAGTGCGCCAATGAAGAAATTGGTCTTTTCATAAATCACACCAAAAATAATTTTTCGGAAGATGATTTCCTCTAATATAGGTCCAATGATTGCAATAACGATCACAAGCAACGGAATAGCTTCCATGATGGATAGTATAGCTTTTGTATTTTCTGATTCCCTGCCAATACCAAATGCATATTGCTCAATCAATCCTGCAAACGTCTGTGCAAAGATGGACAGAAAGAAACCGCCAATGATCCAGGCAATAGCAGAGCCGGTCGATACTGGTGCCTCATTCCGAAGTGTAGCTTTTGGTACTGTCCGAAGAATGAGCAAAATAATAATCAATCCAATACAGAAACTAATGATGGTCCAAGTACCTGACAGTTGTGATAGCTCCTCTTGAGTTATCGGTTTTTGAATGAACCCCAACCATTTCATGACAAACGCATATGGAATCACAGAAAACTGGACCAATATATAAGTTAAGATTATGTACCAATATTGTTTTTTCAAGTAACGAAAACCCCTTTACTAAAAGAACTAGATTTATTGTAACACAAGTCTTCTTCTTCGTTGAAAAGGAAAGAATTCTTTGATCCAAAAAGATCGTGAAAGCGTCAAAAAAATTTAAAGGTTTTTACTTGAAATTGCAGAAGACATTCTTTATTATAATAAATGTGTTAGCACTCGTTGATGATGAGTGCTAAAAAAGACTACATATGAAAATTGAGGAGGTTGTTTCTTATGTTAAAGCCATTAGGCGATCGCGTAATCATTGAACTCGTTGAATCTGAGGAAAAAACCGCTAGCGGTATTGTCTTACCGGATTCTGCAAAAGAAAAACCGCAAGAAGGTAAAATTGTGGCAGCAGGTTCAGGTCGTGTACTTGAAAATGGAGAGCGCGTTGCGTTAGAAGTCAATACAGGCGACCGCATTATCTTCTCAAAATATGCAGGTACTGAAGTGAAATATGAAGGAAAAGAATATCTAATCCTTCGTGAAAGCGACATTTTAGCTGTTATCGGTTAATCACATAAAAACTATTTCTAAAAAAACTGAGGAGGTTTCGTTATTATGGCAAAAGATATTAAGTTCAGTGAAGAAGCACGTCGTGCGATGTTACGTGGTGTAGATGCACTTGCAGATGCTGTAAAAGTAACTTTAGGACCTAAAGGACGTAACGTGGTTCTTGAGAAAAAGTTCGGTTCACCGCTCATCACAAATGATGGTGTAACGATTGCAAGAGAAATCGAATTAGAAGATGCATTTGAAAACATGGGTGCAAAACTTGTGGCTGAAGTCGCAAGCAAAACAAACGATGTAGCGGGTGACGGTACAACAACTGCTACGGTTCTAGCTCAAGCGATGATCCGTGAAGGCTTGAAAAACGTAACAGCTGGTGCAAACCCTGTTGGCGTACGTAAAGGGATTGAAGAAGCAGTCAAAGTAGCACTTGAAGGCCTACATGACATTTCAAAACCGATTGAAGGAAAAGAATCAATTGCACAAGTTGCTTCTATTTCTTCTGCAGATGAAGAAGTCGGTAGTCTTATCGCTGAAGCAATGGAGCGTGTAGGAAACGACGGTGTCATTACGATTGAAGAATCAAAAGGATTCACTACTGAGCTTGAAGTGGTTGAAGGAATGCAATTTGACCGCGGATATGCTTCACCATACATGGTGACTGACTCTGATAAGATGGAAGCTGTTCTTGAAAATCCTTACATCTTAATCACAGACAAGAAGATCACGAACATTCAAGAAATCCTTCCAGTACTTGAGCAAGTCGTACAACAAGGAAAACCATTATTGCTTATTGCTGAAGATGTAGAAGGCGAAGCACTTGCAACACTTGTTGTGAACAAACTTCGTGGAACATTCAACGCAGTGGCAGTGAAAGCACCTGGCTTCGGTGACCGTCGTAAAGCAATGCTTGAAGACATCTCTATCCTTACTGGCGGAGAATTAATCACGGAAGACTTAGGACTTGACCTTAAATCTACTGAAATCGGTCAACTTGGCCGCGCGTCTAAAGTTGTGGTCACAAAAGAAAACACAACAATCGTAGAAGGTTCAGGAGACTCTGCTCAAATCTCAGCACGTGTGAACCAAATCCGTGCACAAGTAGAAGAAACGACTTCTGAATTTGATAAAGAAAAATTACAAGAACGTCTTGCAAAACTAGCTGGCGGCGTCGCTGTCATCAAAGTTGGTGCTGCAACTGAAACAGAACTGAAAGAGCGTAAACTACGCATCGAGGACGCACTGAACTCAACTCGTGCAGCAGTTGAAGAAGGCATCGTATCCGGTGGTGGTACAGCACTTGTGAATGTATACAACAAAGTTGCTTCTATTAAAGCAGAAGGTGACGTTCAAACAGGTGTGAACATCGTTCTTCGTTCACTAGAAGAGCCAATCCGTCAAATCGCTCACAACGCAGGCCTTGAAGGATCTGTCATCGTTGAGCGCTTGAAAAACGAAGAAATTGGCGTAGGCTTCAACGCAGCAACAAACGAATGGGTAAACATGATCGAAAAAGGAATCGTTGACCCGACAAAAGTAACTCGCTCTGCACTTCAAAACGCAGCTTCTGTTGCAGCAATGCTTCTTACAACTGAAGCAGTCGTTGCTGACAAACCAGAAGAAGGCGGCTCAGGCGGCGGAATGCCAGACATGGGCGGCATGGGTGGAATGGGCGGCATGATGTAATTAAGGTTTTAAGACCTTGTGATATCTACGTTCTGTGATGTTTTATTAATTTCTTGTGTGCAGGTTTGTGTGCATCAACCCGAAATTTAATAAACCTAGACAAAAAAGAAGAGTCCATTATAGGAGAAGGTCTTTCATCAGTTTACTGAACTGTTGGGAGGCCTTTTCTTCCATATTTGCTGTCATATGAGCATAGATATTCATGGTTGTATTTATATCTGTATGTCCCGATCGCTGTTGTATCTCTTTAATACCTACCCCTGCTTCAATCAATAAAGATGTGTGAGTGTGTC
Source organism: Bacillus sp. 179-C3.3 HS (assembly GCF_047229225.1). Classification (NCBI taxonomy): domain Bacteria; kingdom Bacillati; phylum Bacillota; class Bacilli; order Caryophanales; family Bacillaceae; genus Bacillus; species Bacillus sp. 179-C3.3 HS. The sequence goes on from NZ_JBFEFT010000010.1 coordinate 12,529, forward strand.
GGAATGAATGGGGAGTAATATTTTTTTCTAGTTTAGCTTTTTTTAATAAGCGTTTAAGCCTAGTATCCACTACTTTTCTTAGTTGTGGATGCCCATCTTCACGGGCAAAAATAAATTCGTTATCTTGATAAGTAAGTCTGTTTTTTAATTTAATCTCATTCTGTTTAAGTCGATGCTTCTTTAACATATTAGTTATCATGTCATCAATCTTGATTGTACGGACAGAGCCCTTTGTCTTTGGAGTTAAAAGCTGATATTTTTTAAAATGATTGGTAGGATGGTAAAGTACCTAATGCTACTAAAAATAATGCAATAAAATTATATTTTGAAAAATACCCAACCTTGCCTGTTTACTTTACAACAAAAGATGATAAAAAAATAATGAAAGTTGGTCAAGCTAAAATTGAAATAGCAGTAGATGACGATACAATATATAATTACTTTATTGCAGAAAATGATAGAAAAATTGGAGAAATGGTAAATAAGGTTGCTGACAGAAATAATTATCAACTTTTTACTAAGCAAGAAATAAAGAACGGGTTAGATACTATTGTACTTGACCCTAATGATTTAAAACAAGAAATTGATGTATCATTAGTAGAAAAATATGAAATAGAAATGAAAAAGGCTTTCATTAAAATTGCCTTTGAGTTGGGTTATTATTGGATTGGCAAGGACTATTTAAAAGACCCAATTGCCAAATTAATCAGTGGAATTTTAGAAAATCCTATAAAGGCAAATAATGAAGAGCAAGTCAGTTGTCAAATAAATAATCTTTATCAAAAAGAAAGTTACTTTGAAGATACTTATGAAAATTACTATCATTTAGGAGCTTTGTTTAAGGATGATTATAATAATATTAGATGCATTATAAGAATTTTTGATTTATTTGACGCGAATATTGTTATTTGCAAACAGGCTACTAAATATAACATATCTAATAAGTTCTTGTCAGTAAATTCTATTACAGGTAAAGTAGAAGAAAAAGATTTCTAATCAACATTATTATTTAACATAGCGTAAATAATACAAACATAATTAAAAATTCGACCATAGGACGTTCTTCCTTGATAGGAAGGCGTCTTTTTTTTACATTCATTCAGCTTCTGAAGTAAGACACAATTTAAGGATGGTGTCATATAAAGATGTAGAAGCGATTGTGAAGGATTCTACTTTAATTTTGAATAGCGTTGATCCAAGAAGGATTAACTTAACGCTATTCTTGTTGAACTTATTCTAACGGAACAGACTGGTTTAAAAAAGAACAATTATTCCCTTTATTTATATTAGGGTTTACGAACTTTAGTTCCTATGGTATTATACTTTAATAGAAATATATTCTGCATATATAGAATTTTATTCTATTTTGACAGAAAGGGGAATTGTATGTCATTCTCGTATGATAAATTGTGGAAGTTGGCTTTAGATAAGAAGATAAATAAAACTACACTTAGAGACAAAGCAGGAATAACATCATCTTCTCTAGCTAGATTGAGCAAAAATAAGAACGTTAGTATGGATGTTCTTGATAGAATATGTAACTGTTTAGAATGCAATATTGAAGATATTGTTGAACATGTTCCGAAAAAGGAGAGCATCAAAATATGACATTATCTCAAACCAAAGCTGCTTTATTAGATAAGCATATGGATACTGAATCAAGAGTTGAACCAAGGGAACAACAATTGGCATTTCATTTTGATACTAATTTTCATGCTAATATTACTGCTAATGAAACCACTCAAAATTTAAGTACAACACTAAATACAATCTCTTTATTTAGTGGTGCAGGTGGATTAGATTTAGGTCTAATAAAAGCAGGATTCAATGTAGTCTGGGCAAATGATATTCTTAAACCTGCTATAGAAAATTATCGGCATAATATCGGTGAAATATATGAAGGAGATATTACTCAAGTTGATGCTAATGAATTACCAGAAGCAGATGTAGTTGTTGGTGGATTTCCTTGTCAACCATTTTCTAATGCGGGTAATCGTTTAGGTACAGTTGATGATCGTGGTAATTTATATTTAGAATGTATACGTATTATTGAAGCTAAACATCCGAAAATAGTGATTTTTGAAAATGTTCGTGGTTTACTTTCAATAAAAAACAAAGATGGGTCAAAATTAATTGACACTATAGTTGACTATCTTGAAAATGCAGGTCAAGGATATCGAGTTAACTATCAATTACTAAGAGCTAGCGATTATGGAGTACCACAAAATCGTTACCGTGTGGTAATTGTAGGAATAAGAAATGATTTAAATATCAATTATAGATTTCCTGATCCTATTAATGTTAATCCAGAGGCATTAACCGTAGGCTATGCTATTAGTAATATTCCTGAAGAAACCCCAAATCAAGATGAGGTATGGAGATTATCTCCACAAAGTCAAAGTTTGATTAAGTACATTCCAGAAGGTGGATCATGGAAAAGTATACCTTACGAGTTTTTGCCTGAACGTATGAAACGTATCCGTGATAATATGAAACGTTATCATTCACCTAATTTCTATCGCCGTTTTGCTCGTAATGAAATTAATGGAACAATTACGGCTGCAGCAACACCTGAAAATAGTGGGATCCTCCATCCTATTGAAAATAGAAGATATAGTGTGCGTGAAATTGCAAGAATTCAAAGCTTCCCAGATGATTATGAGTTTGTTGGAGAATCAATTTCATCTAAATATAAAATTATTGGCAACGCAGTTCCACCAAAGCTTGGTGAGGTAATTGGTCGTTCAATAATAGAACAACTAGTTCAAGTAGGATATAAAATAATTTAAGACAGCTCAATGAGCTGTCTATTTTCTTATAAACAATAAAAACGTGTTTATATTTAGTTTTTGTTATGTGATAATAGATTTAGTAATTATTAGCAATTGCTTATTATTGAATTATTATATTTGGAGGAACAAAATGACAGCTTATTATGTTTCAAAAGATGATGTATTACAGTCGATAGAATATTTCAAAAGCCTAGATATCGATAACGATGCTATGTTACCAGCATATTTATTAGCAAAGCACCTTGGTATATCTTTACGAAGACCAGTCAAATTCACCAATGTTACTCCTGAACAAAAAGAAGAAATATTAAGGGTAATATGGCAACTAGGTGGTTTACAAGGAAAAAATGAAACTGGAAAAAAGAAATCAGTTTTGTTTCCTAATGCATTTAAATTTGATGAAATTTCTTCAAGTGATTTCTACCAAGCAGGTACTGATTTTACTGGATTAGTTGGACGAGTTAAGGATACAGTTGAAAAGAAAAATATCAATGTATCGCTTTTTGTAGACAATAATAAACAATTGACACTATCAAGAAAGTACAAGGAGATTATCAATGAACATTATCTCAAAGATGAAAAAATTTCTTTAAAACATTTTGCATGCTGGGTTTTTCGCTTTGTTGATTTTGATTTCCAAAACACTCCTAATGAAAATGAATTTACTCGTGTTATAAGCAAAGCTATAAAAAATTTGTTTAAAATAAGTAGAAATGACTTCCTTTGGCTATTTGAAGATGACATTTTAAATGGTTCTATTACTCCGTCTTCAACAGTTATCCCAGCATCAGATATAAGAAGTACATTTACATTTAAAGCTGGTAATGAGCCTGAAATTGAACCTGCTCACACTGTTAATGCAATTCAAGCCATATCAGTAGATAAAGATCAAGTTGAAAAATATATCCAACTTACTGGAGATAATCCAACTGATGAACAAATATACAACACTTTGTTACAAACGAAACAAATTGTTTTAACTGGTGTGCCTGGAATTGGAAAATCGAGATTTTTAAATAAATTAAAAGAGAAATTTCATTGTTCAGAAATGATTCAGTTCCATGCAAACTATTCATATGAAGACTTTATTGGTGGAGATACGGTTGAGTCATCTTCGATTACATCTAAAAGAGGGAAATTCTTAGATTTTGTAGAAAAGGCTAAGTCAGATAAAATCAATGATTATCTATTTATTATTGATGAGTTAAACCGTGGCAATATCGCACAAATCTTTGGTGAAACTATACTGACTCTAGATCGTGGTTATACTGTTGACTTACCAAAAGAAATTGATGGGATTAAAGAAATTACAATACCTAACAATGTATATATCGCTTGTTCAATGAATTCGAGTGATAGAAACATCGCATTTCTTGATTTAGCAATTAGAAGGCGTTTTGCTTTTATAGAATTGCAAACAAATTATGAATTATTATCTTCTATAACCGAATATGGCGCTTTTGATTTAGGTGATACATTAAAAACCATAAATACTCGGGTATTGAATGCACTGGGAAAAGAAGAATTATTACTTGGACATTCATATTTTTTATCGGATTATGTGAATACAAACGGTAAATATGTATGGACAGATGAAACTTTTCATCGACAATTTAACTTTGTGATACTTCCAACATTAAGAGAATATACATTTTCAAATCAAAATGCCTTAATTACAATCTTAGGTGAACCATTAAGCAGTGGATTGATTGAATTAGAGGATTTCGTGGAAGCGTTTGGAGAGGAATTCGGAAAGAACTAAAGGGTTGATTATATGGAAGAAATTATTAATGCTGAAGGACAAAACTTAATTAATGTATTTCCAGACGAAATAGAATTTTTCACTAAATTTCTTGAAAAGAAAGGGATTACGTGGAGACAAGAGCAAAAAGAAGCCTCAGTCATTGCTTTAAGTAAATCTCTTACTGGTTACATAAAAACTCCAAGAAGAATAATTAATATAGAACCAAAATATAGAGAAATCAATATAGCTCATATTTTGAGATTGTATAATTATGTATATAGTTATCGAGATGTTCAAGATGATGAATTGTTAGATATAAACAAGAGCAATCAAAGTCAAAACATAGTTAATTCTTTTTTGAAAAAACTACAAGAAAACATATCGATAGGAATTTTACAAGATTATTTTCCATTTGAACAAAATACTAAATATCTTAAAGGTAACGTTGATTATGTATCAACGTATAAAAACATTATGAAATTGAGAAGATATCCTGTAAAAACTGAAGTATACACCTTATCACCAAATGTAGATATAAATCGATTAATAGTAGGAGCACTACAAATAATCTCAAAGTCAGGGCAAAATAGTTCCGAAGCGATAGAATTACTTGATTATTTTAATAACGTAGTACCTATTTCTGAAAATGCAAGTGAATTTCTTCAAAGTATTCACTTTAATTCTAAAAATATCAGATATAAAAAAGTTGCATCGGATGCTGCAATGATTATTGATTCTTTATATTATGATGGAGTAAGAGGAAATGTTGGAGGGGAGAGTTTTCTTATTAACTTCGACATCCTCTTTGAAAAATTCGTTAGAAAAATTCTCCTTGAAGAAACAAACGAAAGAAATTTTTCAGTCTGGAAAGAACCAAAGTTATTTGGTAAAGAATATCTCAATGGTTTAGTTTTGAGTAGTAGATTTTATCAACCAGATATATTATACAAATTTAATCCAGAAGATGAAGAAAGAGATTATAAACCTACTGCAGAAGCAGTGTTGGATGTTAAGAATAAGGCAAATGGTGTATTTAAGAATGCAGATATTTATCAAGTTATGTTATATAATCAACTGTTGTATGCGAAAAAGAGCATCTTAATTTATCCATCCTTCTTTTACAAGCCATCAACTATATTTATGATTGAAAATGATAGCTTACCTGTTCCAGAAATACATTCTGTATTTATTGATATTGCTAGCCCCGATGCTGAAACATTTAAGGGATCAATTAGTAATCTTATTGAAAATATTTATGAAATACTTGAGAATTGACTGGTGCTAGTAAAGAAACGTTCCGATAAAATATTTAAAGAAGTTTTTATGAAGAAATGATGGTGTACAAATTTTATAAACTGTTAAAAGCTTGGAGAGTATTTCCCCAAGCTTTTATAGTCATATTGTGGTTACGGAATATACATAACGATTTAATATTTCATTTTACTTTTTGATTATAAAAAACGACTAAACATAATATTATTAGAATTGTTTTATACCATGTTTCTTCATATTATATGTAACTAAAAATACGATCTTAATCGTGCTAGCACCTCAATACAAAAACATTAATTATTAACGTTTTCAGGCTTTCAACTAATCTGGTTGGAGGACTTTTTTATGCCTAAAAAATTTTCACCACGAAAAATAATTATTGACTGTGAACAAATATCTTCAGAGAGATGAGTGACTATTCTTCAAAAAAATGTATAAATACATTATTTTTTGAAAAAAACGTATGTTTAGGAGAGTCGATCTTTTTCTTTAGGATAACCATACTAATATATCGTATTGTATAATAGTGGTAAATATTTGTTTGGTTGAAGATGTAAGTTAAGGTGTGGGGATATAGTTATTTTTACTGAATATAGGATATTATCTCTATCATATAAAATATAAAATGGATTGGGAGAAGAGGGATATATAATTGAGTACATACTTTTGGAAGATGAAAAGCCTGCAGATATATTACCAGTACTATATACGTTTACCAGTACCTATTTGGTAGTACAACCTTTTTTGCACAGTAAGATTTATGAATTTCATCATGTAGGTAAAGTATTATTTTACCATGGTTCTGCAAATTTGACGGATGGTGGGATATCCCAAAATTCTGAATTCATGTCAAAAACTATTCATGAGAAGTCCCCTATTCCTGATTTTTGGGAGCACCTTGGAGAAAACTCCATAGCAGTCACAAAAGTTGTTATCTCCCTTTTTGAAACATATCAGAAAACTTTATTTCCGAGAATAAAAAAGAAAAATGAAACAATAAAAGTGAAACTTGAAAAGTTAAAACAAAATCAGTAAAAAATTATAGATTATCCAGATTTAACAGGATTTTATTTTGATGTTGAAGATTATATTACTGTATCAAAAGAATGGAACAGAGTTTCAAGCTCTGAAGCAACTAAAAGAAGAAAAATAATACAAGGTAAATTGTTAGCCCTTCATAAAGAAATTGAGCCAAAAGTAAAACAATGGGATTTGCACACCCCCATTATAATAAAGATTATATATCAAGTGGGATTACCCCTTCTGTCTTTAATCATGGGCGTGTGGGAGCAAAACTGGGGAATTGAAAAGGAACGATTTGCATGAAGAGAAATGGACTTATACCATTTGATTGAGTGAATTTTTAACGATCCTCTCGTTAAAAAAGCAATTGAAAGAACACTTTCCTAGATGAAGGTGTTTTTTGTTGTAATTACAATAAATATAAAATATAATGTTGTAAATGCAACAAAAGGGGTCGTGGTATGAGAGAGATTCTACGAGAAATCGGTGTGATTGCTAGGGCACTCGATTCCATTAGTAATATTGAATTTAAAGAGTACGATTTAACGAAGGGACAGTACTTGTATCTTGTGCGTATTTGTGAAGAGCCTGGCATCATTCAGGAAAAGCTAGCTGAAATGATTAAAGTTGACCGGACGACGGCTGCCAGAGCGATTCAGAAACTAGAGCTGAACGATTTTATTGAAAAGAAAAATGATACTGAGAATAAAAAAATCAAAAAGCTGTTTCCTACTGAGAAGGGCAAGGCGGTTTATCCGTTGATCAAACGAGAACATGATTATTCAAATCAAGTCGCATTGGATGGATTTTCTGAAGAGGAAGCAGAACAAATCTATGCGCTTCTTCTAAGAGTAAGGAAGAACATCGAATCAGATTGGGAATATGTGAAAAAGGGAAATAAGAGACATTACTAAATGATCAGGAGTGATGAATCAATGAACGTCACGTTTATTCCATGTGAAGAACAGCATGTAAGTGAGTTGCGAAGAATTGGGATCGATACGTTTAAAGACACCTTTCTGAAGCAAAACAAAGCTGAACTTATTGAAGATTACGTGGAGACAGCTTTTCATCCGGACCAGCTCCTGAAGGAATTGAACCATCCATCCTCACAGTTCTACTTTGTTTATGTGAATGATGAATTGGCTGGTTATTTGAAGGTGAATATGAACGATGCACAGTCAGAAGATATGGGAGATGATTCATTAGAAATTGAGAGGATTTATCTGAAGCAATCCTTTCAAAAGCAAGGGTTAGGTCGTTATGTAATGAACCAAGCATTTGATATAGCGAGGAAACATCAGAAGCGTGACGTTTGGCTTGGGGTGTGGGAACACAATAGTGGGGCTATCGCATTTTATCAAAGCCTTGGGTTTGTTCGAACGGGCGTTCATGCTTTCCATTTGGGGGATGAAGAGCAGATGGATTATGTGATGACCAAGTCGCTTAGCTAAGGAAAAATGACATCGCGCTGATGGATGAAAAAAGCACTCTTGTAAACAAGAGTGCTTTTTGTGTTTATCCTTTTACATTTAAATACTCTTCAAGGGTTTTTCCACTTTTCTTTACCTTTTGGATAGCGGATGATAAAGCCGAATTCATGGGCATGTTTGGCGAGCCATTTGGCTTCTTTTGTTTTGGCGAAGGAGTTCTTGGCCCAATGCTTCGAGTTGGCTCCACCAATATCAAAGGCGAGTCCTGTTTGGTGTTCGGAATGGCCTGGTCTTGCACTAAAGCGATCTGCTTGTTTTTTGCCGTGAGATGCGACGTAATTGTTGTATAAGACACGCTGACGATCATATGAACGGAAGGTGCTAAAAGCAGTGAGGCGAACATGATCTTTCTTGGCTTTTTTGATCATGGCATTGACAGCTTTTCTCGCTTGTTTATGTTCACCAGGGTTGTATGTAGCCGGTAACTTGTGCTTCTTGTTTACGACCAAGATCCCTTTTACATATGTACCTGGCGTTTTAGTAGATGGTGCAGCATATGTAGTTGGTGATGGTTTTTTGGCTTTTTTGAGATAGCGAGAACTGATGTAGCCTGTTTTCCCTTTATACTTTGTTTGAACCCACTTCCCTTGTTTTTTGAGATAGGGCACGTTTTTTCCTTTTGGAATGGTGAAGATCACCCGATGTTTTGTTCCAGGTCCTTTCCGTAGGTTGACATTGGCTGTTGTGATATATGTCGGTGCGGCAGCTTCTACGACGGACTTCTTATGTGGCACTTGTAAAAGTGGCAACTCTACTGAAAACATGCCAAGTCCAAGTACGAATATGATACTAACCATCTTGATTTTCAACCAAGGCCGTTTCATGTTCATTTCACTCTCCCTTTCGATCTATTAATATACATATATTGAGATAGTTTAAAAGAAAGTGCAATGTTTTTTTATCTGAAATCCTTATAGAGCAGTGAAAGCAAAATCATTTGATGACATTTTTTGTTTAAAATTACATAAAAACATCTTTTATTTCCATGAAAAACGAGATGTCTTCTTTATAATAGAAGTATCTTGAGAACAGGGAGTGAGCCGAGATGGATCAAAAGGTGCTACAAGTGAATCAAGAAGAAAGTGCAGAGAGTGCGTTATCAGAGTTGAATATTTCTCCTAACGATCTTGGTGCAGTATCAAAAGAAGTGGCGGAGCGCATTTTACATACGAAAGATACTAATTATATTCATCAAGTGATGTACGTTCCGATTGAAAAGAAAGAGGATTTGGAATGGTTGATTCGATGTGTGGGGGAGGCATTGGCTGACGGTGATGGAGATGAGTTTGTACTTGAAATAGCAGATTTGCTCTATTCTTTTGTTCTTCCATTTTATGCATATGATATTTTGGGTGATCATCACCTGCATGCACAGACTATGGGGATCATAGAACGATTAGCATTGAGGGATCATTCAGATATTCAGACTCTAATCCATGACATGAAAATCGAGTTGGCCGTGAGCAGCAATAAAAAAAGCTTGTAGAATGGAATCCTTTCTACAAGCTTTTTTGTGTCATTATTCAGCTGGAACTGCTTTGGCAGGTTCTTTTCTGAATACGCCCATGCAGCCTGCGATAACGATTAAGACGGCTGGAAGGATATAGAAAAACGAGATGGAAATGAGTCCTCCAACAGCAGATACTAACAATAATGCTCCGCCAAGCTTTGCTTTTTTCTTAACAACCACAGATGCTACAATGGCAAGGATAGAGAAAAGTATCGCTGACCAGCCTAAGCCAGTGAATTGGCTAGTGCCTGAATCATTAATAGCCTCGTCAATTCCACCGATAAAAAGGGCAGACGTTGCTCCGAAAAATCCGAAGATACCTCCAAGTAAACCTAAAACAAATTCTGTTGTTCTTTTCATCATATATTCCTCCGATATGTATTGATAATTATTGGCACTTTATAACCAGTACAATATTACTAATCGGCTTTCTTTTTACGAAGTTAATAGTTTTTCTAAAAAAAAACAAGAAAATCCAAAAAGAATTTTCTTGTGTTATTTGGCTCTATTCCAAGTAATCTTTGTTTCATTTGTAGATTTCTTTCCTTCGGCTAGCACTTTTCCATTTTCCTGTTTCACTGTAATACGTAAGTCATATAATGAGTAGAGTGCGCCGAGACTGTCATTTTCAGGTTTGTGAAGATTGTTATTTTTGTCAGTTGCAGCCCCGACCGCCAGTGTCTTGGCAAAGTTTAAACCGATTACTTCGGCGTAGTCACTATTTGTGTCACTAGAGGCGGTCACTGTTAATGTGATGGTTTTTTTCTTTTGATCGATGGTAATCGCTGTGTCTTTTACAAGCTTTGATTGCTCCAAGATCTCTTTTGATTCTGTTTGAATTTGTTTGCTAATCGTTGGGAGTGTGACAGATTCTGTTTTTTGTTCTTTGGTCGTATTTGTGCAAGCGGATAAAATTATGAGGCTCACAACTAGACTGAAGCATAGCAGTAGACTTTTTTTCACGTTCTTTCTCCTTTTTTTGTCGAAGTATGTATGTTTATGTTACCACGAATCTTTGTTTTGATTAAAAAAGAAGTATTGATAAGCTGTGAACAAAAAAAAGCACCCAAGTCTGGGCGCTTTTTTTATTGTGCTGATAGGCTTGTACTAAGCGGGATAGAAGAATGTACAGTGAATGTCGGAGCCGGAGCACCTGATTCTAGATTTTTTCGCAATAGAGATGATTTGATTGTGCCATCCCACTTTTTATAGACGCTTCCTGATGTATCCGCGCGGAGCTGCACATTCGAGAAGCTTGCTTGTGAGTAGCTATTTGCTCCATTATCCTGCACACCGTGAACCATTTTAACAACATCGAAGTTTTTCAGACGGCTAGGATTGGCAACAGGCTGCTTGTAGCGAAGCTTTCCATTCACGTATAGTGACACAGTGCCGTCTCCATTGTTGATCAGTTTTAAATTCACTCGCGCGCCATCCTTAATGCTTGGATCGTATTTGCTATTCCAATATTGACTGCCGCTTGATGAGCCAGTGCCAAGGAAGACCTTGTAGCCACTAGACGTTTTTGAGATGCCACTTTCTACTACAGCAGCACCAAGGCCTAGATACCAGTCAGTATATCCATTTTTAATGGTCGCTGTTTTCGGAAGGACAATATCAGCAGAAATTCCTGACCATTTGGCTTCATCTGTTTGTGTCACAACTGCACCGTGACGAGGTCCTGCCGCAGAAGCAGGAAGACTTGAAAGCATGAAAACACAGACTAAACTAAAACTAAAAATCGATAACCATTTTTTCATGAAAATTCCTCCTTATCATTTGATACACATTGATTATATAAAATGAATGAAAAGGTAGGATTACAATTTTATTACTTTTTTTGATTCGGTTTGGGGATAAAAACAGTCAAAAAGTGGCCAACTTGTATCCGAATTGTAATGTGACTGTAAAATAATTGGATGTATCTTCATGTATAATGAGTGCAGAAACCAAATACGGAGGATTTTTGAAATGAATAAAAAGCTGATCACGACAATCGTAACAGTAGCTAGTTTATTTTTAGCGTTTAGCTTTTCAAATGGAGCAAGTGCAAAAAAAGTAAGCGGCAATATTACTTGGTATAATGGTGTCGGTAAAAAAGGCGCAGATGGAAAAAAACTCGGTCATTGGGATGCAGCAACAAAAATGGGATTTGACGTACCGAAAAAAGGGACAAAATTAAGAGTGACAACAAAAGCGAAACCACATAAAGTGATTACAGTCTATAAATATGATGTTGGAAGAATGCCGAATGCCGTATTAGATGTGAGTCCGAAAGCATTTAAAGCACTTGGATATCCGACAAGTAAAGGTGTCGTAAAAGGTCATTACACTTATTAATACATGGGCATGAGAAGAAGCGGGAAAAGTTTATTTTCTGGCTTTTTTTCTTGTGGAGAGGATTTGAAAGACAATGAAAAAATCAACATGGTGGATTATTACGTTTATTGGCTTGGCAGTCATTGCAGTCGTTTTTTTCTTGATGAGGCCAAATCAAGACATGAAACATGCAGATGAAGTAAAAACGAACAACAATTTAAAAGATGAACTGCTAGTCTCATTTACGGACCAACAGTTAAATAATACGTATTACCTTCAAAATCGAGCGCTTCATACGGAGAAGCTGACAGCATATCCTTCCACTGTTTATGATACTTCAAAACAACTTTTATACTATACGTATACGAATGAAGACACACAAAAGGTAAGTATTCGTGCATTAAATGTAAAGAACAATCAAGAAAAGACGATCTTCACTAGTGAAGATTCGATCGATAGCATGAGGCTTTCTGGTGACGGTGAGCAGTTGTATTTAAGGTATAATAAGGATTCAGGTGAGCAGTTTTTTGTTGCTTCTTTAGATTTGAAAAAGAACAAAATGCAGATGTTATATCCAGAAAAAAGTGAAGACGATACAGTGAGTTCTTTTGCATATGATCCAGCTTCAAGTCTCTTGGCTATTCATCATTATTCTTTAAAAGAAGATTATGAGAAAACAGATGAAGCCAATGAAAAAGGAACCGATCCTGAACCAACGACGATGAAGATCACGCTTCAAAAAGGGAATGAAGAAACACGGATTGCAAATATCCCAAAAACAATCAATGATATTTCGTTTTCACCTGATCACCAGTCATTGCTGTATACAGAGGTGAATATTCAAAATGAGAAAGAAATATCCTCTATTAAGATGCTTGATATAGAGTCAGGAAAAACGAATACCCTCGTTAAAAACGGCCATGGTGTGCATATTTTAAGTGCGGCACAGCCTCAATTTTCGAAGGATGGGACATCTGTTTATTTCATAGGTGTTGCTAAGAATGCAAAGGAATTAAAAGATGATACTGGGCGAAAGGCAAAGGTAAGAACCATTTTTGAATATGATCTAAAGAAGAAAAAGGTCGAAACAGCTTGGGAGAAGGATGGTGGAATTATTAACAATTTCACTGTCAGCGAATGATGTGTACGTTCAGTTATGATTATAACTGAACGTTTTTTGATGATGTGATTTGTTTTTCTGCTGAAATAGGTTTCGTATGTGATGAAAATCATTTTTTAGAAGGAAAATATGTGATGTTTTCGTATTTCGATGATATGACAAACGATCAGAAAAGAAGTAAGATGTGTGGGAGTAAAAGACAAATAAAAAAAACGAGAGGACAAATGACTTCTCGCTTTCCTCTATTTATTTGGTATTCTCGTCTAGTAAGTTTTGAAAAATAAACAGTGCATTAATGGAATGCGGAAATCCAGCAACTTTCGTACAGTGCTTGATGATTTCCATGACCTCTATGATGGAGAGACCGATATGTAAAGCTTGTTCAAAATGAGTCTTTAATTCTTCTTCACAATTCCCTTTTGTGATGAGGGCTGATAATGTAGAGATTGCTTTTTGTTTTTCATCTAATATGAAGTGGCTGAATTCTTTTTGTTCACCGAGTTCAATTGTTAATTGTGCAATGTCAGATCGAATGCTCTCGTTGTCCTGAAGTGAAAGCTTCTCCATTTTACTTGCCGCTTCTTCACTGACTAGGCAAGTGTTCTTATCTTCATTCAAAGTGGACTCCTCCGTTTTTTCTCGCAATTTTCCTTTTATTCGATCGTTGTTTCTCATGTACCTTTTTTTAGAAGTACTGGGTATATAGTAGTATTATCGGATTGTCACGTCAACTATTTAATTGTTGATGAAGCAATGAAATGTCATCAGGCCTCAGGATTTAGTCATTTTATAACGACGCTACGACTGCTTAAGAAATCTATATGAATGTGAAAAAGGAAGAGCTAATCTGAAGGTCGGATTAGCTCTGTGAACAACCTGCATCGCAGTTTGAGTGTGTGAGAATTTGAACCATCTTCTTAGACTAGTGATGTTTCACTATTTAGTGGAATCATGGTTCCATTTTTCACGAATGATATCCATAGGTCGCATCATGTCATAATCTTCGTGTTCTAGAATGTGACAATGCCACACATATCTCCCGCTGTAGGGTACAAATCGAGCGATGATTCTAATGACTTCACCGGCGTGCGATTGAATCGTATCTTTATAGCCTTGTTCATGCAGAGGCGGTGACACATTTGGTCCTGTATACACAATTTCACCAGTAGATTGATAGAGGTCAGTGTCAAAAGGTCTTCGATCTATCACTCGGAACTGGACAAGGTGTAAATGGATGGGGTGTGTACCCCTAGTTGGATTGACGATGGACCAAACCTCTATACTGCCGAGACTCGGGTTTTCTGTCACCGGATCACTCCAAAATTGATTGTCTAATAATAAAATAGGGCGTCCATATTTATCTTGAGTGCCACTCAGTGTCAACGTGCGTTCTTTATCTGCCTGACTAGGTCGAAGTGAAGGAAGTGGTTTGTAGATCGGTCGTGATTTTTGAGGTGATCTTCCTTTTAACGGACGAGTGACTTGAAACTGCATAATGTTCGCATCTGTTTCTGGATCCACATCCTGCCCACAGCCTGCTTTATTTTTTAAAATGATCGTTTGATTTTCATAAGCTGAAAAGTCGATGATGACATCGAAGCGTTCAGCCGGTGCAATGCTAAAGGATTGATGAGCCACAGGCTTTGGCAAAAAGCCACCATCCGAGCCAATTTGCAAGATGGTTGCATCATTGTCTAAATGAAGCTCGTAAGTTCGTGTATTGGACGCATTTAACAGACGAAAACGATATTTTCGAGGTTCCACTTCTAAATAAGGCCAGATCTTTCCATTCACCATAATCGTTTCACCACAAAAAAATGGCACAATGGAAGGGTCTGGGATATCACTGTCTTCAGGTGTGTTATTTGGTCTGCTTGGGTAAAATAGTGCACCATCTTCTTGAAACGTCCGATCCATGATCATCAAAGGAATATCATAATCATCTTTCGGTAAGTTTAATGACTTTTCATACGCATCTGAAATCAAATAAAATCCAGCTAAGCCTGCGTACACGTTCAACCTTGTCAATGCCATTGCATGATCGTGATACCATAATGTGCATGCTTGCTGATGATTCGGATATTCGTAAATTTCTCTTTCAAAGAATGGGCCGGTTTCTTCAAAGTCTCTCGAAAACCACGCCTCTGGATAACCGTCACTGCTCGCTGGAGTGACACCTCCATGGAGGTGAACGACTGTTTTTACCTCTGGTTCATCATGATGACCCGCATGAATGGTGTGGTCGACAGGTAAAAAGTGTTTCAGAGGTAATTTGTTCATCCATTTCACTTTTACCTTTTCATTACGATTCGCCTTGATGGTTGGACCAGGTAAGGTGCCATTATAGGTCCATAGCTTAGTCGGGGGGAGATCCCTGTGTACTTTTTGGAACACTTCTTCCATGGTAATTTCATAATACGTTTGTTTTGGGTTCTTTTTTACGGGCTCCGCTATTTTTGGAATAGGCAGCTCGTCAACGAATTTCTCAAGGTTCATGTTTACTAATCCTCACTTTAATCCAATTTGATACATTATAAGTGCGGACTTCGAAATAGGTGAATAAAATAAAAAAACCCGCATAGCGGGAAGGGGATTAAGGGTGTTTATTGTCAAGCGTTGCACTTGCAGTCATTTTTTTATTACGTTTAAAAATAAAATAGGCAGCTAGAATGGCAACGGTGATGGTACCTGTCAAGATGAGCTGTGGTCTCATTGATTCGATAAATAACATAGAAATCAAAATCGTACAAATCACCAAAATGGTGAAATAGGTGAGGTACGGAAACAGCCACATTTTGATTTTGAGTTGTTCAGGATGTTCCTTTTCTAATTGACGTCGCATTCTTAATTGAGAAATGGCAATGACTAGGTAGACGAGAAGTGCAATTGCGCCTGATGCATTCACTAGGAACAAAAAGATGGTTTCGGGGTAGAAGTAGTTCATCATGACTGCAATATAGGAAAAGAAAGTACCTGCAACGGTAGCCGCTACAGGGACGCCACGTTTGTTGATTTTCATAAATCGTTTCGGCGCCTCGCCTCTTTCAGCTAAAGAATATAGCATTCTGGATGTCGTGTACAAACCGGAGTTTAAACAAGAGAGAACAGCAGTTAGTACAATGACATTCATGACCTGAGCGGCTGATGGAATGCCGATATACTCTAGCACAGCCACGAATGGGCTCGTTAAAATACTGGCTGAATCCCATGGAAGTAATGACACAACGACAGCGATTGATCCGACATAAAATACGATAATACGCCATACAACAGAGCGTGTAGCCGTTGTAACGGATTTGACTGGATCTGCCGATTCGCCGGCCGCAATTGCTACAATTTCTGTTCCCATAAAGGAAAAAATGACGACCACAATTCCGAGTAAAACGGAACCTAATCCATTTGGAAGGAAACCACCGTTACTCGTTAAATTTGAAAGACCTGAAGTATGATGTCCGCTAAAGCCAAAGATGAAGGCAAAACCGATGAGGAGAAATAATATAATACTGACGACTTTAATTAATGAAAACCAATATTCAAATTCACCAAACGATTTAACAGAAAAGATATTTGTCAACGTTAAGAGGATTGTGAGGATTAGGCTGGTTAGCCAAACGGGTGCATCTCCATACCAATATTGAATAATGGCGGCGCCGGCAATGGCTTCGATGGCAATGACGATGACCCAGAAAAACCAGTATAGCCAGCCAATGGCAAAGCCCGCCCATGGGCCGATGGCATCGCTGGCATATTGCGAGAAGGAACCACTTGTTGGATAGGCACATGCCATTTCTCCAAGCATTCTCATGATAAAAATAACCAAAAGTCCGGCAAACGAATAGGAAAGAATGGATCCAGGCCCTGCAGAATGAATGACAGCGCCACTTCCAACAAATAATCCTGCTCCAATGACCCCAGCAATGGAAATCATGGAAATATGTCTAGTCTTAAGATTTTTTTGAAGACCGTTTGTCGTGTCGGACATTGTGTTACCCCCAAACCTTTCTCTTAGTAGAGAATTTATTTTTAGAATATTTTAAATCTTATCACACTGAATGATCATTCATCATTGGACAGCCTATCAAACTGACATTTCAACACGCTTAACAAGATGTTAAAAAGTATAAAGATTTTGAGATATTATTTTGCCGCATCTTCCTTCGTCTACTTTTGAAAACGAGTATAAAGTGATAGAAAAAAGTTGTGTCATAAAATAAAAAGATTCTGACAAATTACAAAGGAAGGTCATTTCCTAGTATGTGTCTGTTTTGATGATTCCATCAAAAGCCGATAGGAATAGCTTTTGAGGTCTATTGACCTTATAAAAATAAGTTTGCTTCGCTCAACACATTTCTATTGATCCTATTTTGCTGACATAAGTGAATCATGTTGCTGTAGACCCACACGGGCTCTGCTATGTAAGATAAGGAATAGAAAAGTTATGTGTGAGGAGGCGCCGAACGACATGGAGCGCTATGACGAATTGAGGCAAGGTGAAACGGGTGCTTGGGTCAGCATCATTGCATATGTGATTTTATCTATCGTTAAACTCGTGATTGGGTATGTGTTTCATTCTGAAGCTCTTTCGGCAGATGGGTTGAATAACACGACAGATATTATTGCATCGCTTGCCGTGTTAATTGGGCTACGAATTTCTCAAAAGCCGCCTGATGAAAATCATCCATACGGTCACTTTAAAGCAGAAAATATTGCGTCACTTGTGGCCTCATTTATTATGATGCTTGTTGGGCTTCAAGTTTTGTTAAGTGCGGGGCAGTCGCTTTTCACTTCTCAACAACAGACGCCTGATTTGATTGCTGCGTGGACAGCGGCAGGAAGTGCTGTTGTGATGTACGGCGTGTATCTGTATAACCGCAAACTGTCTAAACGGGTTAACAGCCAGGCGCTTTATGCCGCGGCAGCTGACAATAAATCGGATGCGTATGTCAGTATCGGTACTTTCGTGGGAATTATTGCTTCTCAGTTTCAATTGGCATGGATTGATACGCTTGCTGCGTTTGTGATCGGTTTGATTATTTGTAAAACGGCGTGGGACATTTTCAGAGATGCGTCTCATTCGTTAACGGATGGTTTTCATATAAAAGATATGTCTAAGTATAAAAAAACGATTGAGGCAACGCCAGGTGTGGATGATATTAAAGATATTAAAGCCCGTTATCTTGGAAGTACCGTGCATGTCGATGTGGTGGTTGAGGTAGAGCCGCATTTGAACATTTCGGAAAGTCATGATATTGCCGATGAAATTGAACGTAGAATGAAAAAGGAACATGATATTTTCCATTCTCATGTACATATGGAGCCGGCGTGTGCATCAAAAGAAACGAAGAAGTCTTTTCCATCGTGAGAGGGCTTCTTTTTTATGATGTGTTGTTGTTTTATGAAAATGTGCGTTGTATGGTAAAGTTAGACTATATGAAAATGGATAGAGACGTGATAGGAGGATCAGGATGGCATTTGATGAACCGATGCATACAGATTTACAAAAAGTCGTAGAGAACATCAATAAAGTCATGGTTGGGAAAAAAGACATCGCCGTTTTAAGCCTTGTTGCGATTTTGGCAAAAGGGCATGTGTTACTAGAGGATGTGCCTGGTGTCGGCAAGACCATGATGGTTCGTGCTTTGGCAAAATCGATTGGCTGTGACTTTAAAAGAATTCAATTCACACCTGACCTGTTGCCATCAGATGTGACAGGTGTGTCGATATATAATAATAAAACAAATGAATTTGAGTTTAGGAAAGGGCCGATTATGGGACAGATTATCTTGGCTGATGAGATCAATCGGACATCTCCTAAAACGCAATCTGCTTTGCTTGAAGCGATGGAGGAAGGGAGTGTCACGGTCGATGGTGAAACAATGCCGCTTGAGAATCCTTTTTTTGTCATGGCAACGCAAAACCCTGTTGAATATGAAGGAACATACCCGCTGCCTGAAGCCCAAATGGACAGGTTTTTATTCAAGCTTCAAATGGGGTATCCGACCATGCTAGAAGAGCTAGAGGTGCTCAATTTGCAAGAGAAGCATTCTCCGATTGATACGCTTCATGCTGTGATGACGAAAGAACAAATCGATGATTTACAGCAAAACGTTCAGAAGGTACATGTGGATACATCGATTAAAGAGTATATCGTTGAAATTGCTCAAGCGACTCGCAAGCATCCATCTGTCTATTTAGGTGTGAGCCCAAGGGGATCTATTGCGCTGATGAAAGCGGCTCAGGCCTATGCGCTATTAAATGAACGAGATTACGTGATTCCAGATGATGTGCAGTATTTGGCGCCTTTTACACTGCCGCATCGCATGATTTTGACATCAGAAGCGACATATGAAGGGAAGAAGGCAGAGACACTGCTTCAACAGATGCTTGGGCATATTGGAGTACCTGTTCAAAAGTCGATGACTCGATGAAGTCACGTGGCCAAGTGGTTTCGTTATGGTTGCGTATTTTTATGCTCTTCCTTCTCACAACAGCGGCCTTTTGCTATGCCATGTTTCAAGGTGGTTTTGTCAGTTGGTTCTTATTTTATGCGTTTTTGCCATATGCCATCTATGCTTTGTTGTACGCCATGATTCCTCTTCGGGTGACGGCTGATAGAACATTACAGCGCACAAACATAAAGGCAGGGGATGTGTTGACTGTAGACTTAGAGATCAAGCGAACGAATCCATTTCCGTACTTTTACGCCATTATCGAAGATCTCCCTCCAGATACCTTCCAATTACAGGAGCAAGTTGAAATGAAACGAATGATATTTCCTTGGTTTCAAAAGACTTGGCGCATCTCTTACCAATTGAAAAGTGTGCGAGGGGAGCATCATCTAACAGCGATTAGGGTGAGGACTGGAGATTTGTTTGGTTTTGTTGAAAAAGAAGTCATTCTTCCTTTAGAAAAAAAGTTCATTGTTTATCCAAAAATGTTCGATCTTCCTGTTGAAGCAGCCGAATCAGCCAACGAAAATGGAGGCAAAGCGGTTCACTCTTGGTTAAATGAGTCAACCAATGTGACAACCGGTGTTCGTGAATATCAGCAAGGAGATCGTTTTGCATGGGTGGATTGGAAGACGACAGCAAGAAGAGGTCAGTTGATGACAAAAGAGTTTGAACAGAACCGTACGAAGGATCTCATGGTTTTTGCTGATTTTACGGATGAGACAGCCTTTGAAGCCGTCGTGTCGATGACAGCTTCTGTCCTTCAATCCGCAGTGGAAAAAGGAATTCCGGTTGGTCTTGTTTCTTTTGGACATCAGCAGGCATTTCGAGTCGATCAAGGAGAGTTACATCTCCAGACGATGCTTTCTTATTTAGCTAGAATATCGTTTCAGTCCTCTAAAGGATTCAGTGATCAACGGTTGACAAGCAATGAATTTCAACAAACAGGCAAATGTATGATCACGGGTCATTTGCACGATGAACTTGCTACTAGTCTCCTCCGAAACAGAAAGAACATCACTGTTTTTTTAGTGAAAAGAACGGCTGATCAATTAAGGACAAAAGAAAAACAACTTGTCGACCGATTGAAAGCCTCTGGGATGAGTATCACTCTTTTATTTGAAGATCAGCTACATGAAAGAATTGTGAGGTGACAAGCTCATGTTGCATACTCATCAGCGGCAAAGCCGTTTTGAATTGTTCATTTATTATTTTGTCGCATTTTTGCTTCTTTGGGAGTGGCTTCGTCCACTGCAAGATTTTACAGAGACAAGCCATACATCTTATTTCATTATTTTTATAGGTCTTACGTGTTTGTTTATTTTCTTTCGGTGGAAATGGTATGTGACGTTTCCACTCTGTGTTGGTCTTATTTTTCTAGCTTTATATTTGAACTTTTATCAATCAGAGCCAAGCTATATGGCTGCTTTATATGCCGATGTCATGGACAATGTCCAATTGATGAAGATGGGCATGTGGAGCGACATGTATCCGTCTTTCCGCACGTTATTGTTTTATATTTTGCTATGGCTGCTCGTCTACTTGCTTCATTATTGGGTCGTTTATCAGCAACGCATCCTTTTCTTTTTATTGATGACGATTGTGTATGTGACGATTCTTGATACGTTTACGCCATATGACGCAACGTTTGCAATTGTAAGAATTATGGTATTTGGTTTTTGTTTGCTTGGTTTACTCTTTTTCGTTCGACTCCGTGCGTCAGAAGGAGTGCGTGTGTCACAGAAAGCGCGATTGAAATTGATGCTGCCGATGCTCGCGCTTGTTCTCGTCTCAGCTTCACTCGGTGCCACATTGCCAAAGTCTGACCCGAAATGGCCAGATCCTGTTCCCTTTTTACAGGCGGTCACGAATCAAGATGGAACTGGCGGGCAGAATAAGGTGGGATATAGTGCAGACGATACTTCGCTTGGCGGGCCGTTTAGCGAGGATCGTACGCCGGTATTTAAATGGAGTGGAAAAGAGCCATCCTATTTTCGTGTCGAAACAAAGAGTATATACACAGGCAAAGGATGGGAAGATGCGTCAAATGAGTCAAAACCGACGCTTCTGCAAGATGATCAGGTTCAAAACCAATGGTTTACAGATCGTGTGAAAACAGCGGTTCATGAAGCGAGAGTGGATATGGAAAAGAATTATCCATTTAACCATGCGGTCTATCCGATTGGGACCATTTCACTGATGCCTACGGAAGACATTCCACTGCAAATGCTAGGGAAAACAGAGAAAATTGTGCCAGCACTTGAAAATCCGCCGAAGAATTTAAAGAACTATCAAATCAGCTTTTTATCACCTACATTTATTCTTGAAGATTTACAACAAATCAAAGTTCCTTCAAATCAGCGGGTCAATCAAGAGGTGGGGAGTGAATATTTACAGCTTCCGTCATCTCTACCTGAACGGGTCAAAACATTGGCAAATAGTTTGACGGAAACAAAGGATAATATGTATGACAAGGCCAATGCGATTGAGGATTACTTAGGGTCTGCGGCATTCTCATATGAAACAAAAAATGTCGCCGTACCTGGACGTAATGAAGATTATGTCGATCAATTCTTATTTGATACGATGATCGGCTATTGTGATAACTTTTCTACCTCTATGATTGTGATGCTGCGGTCAGTCGGTATACCTGCTAGATGGGTTAAAGGCTATACGTCGGGTCAAATATATGAAACGCACAGTGACCAAGACAATGTGTATGAAGTCACCAACAACAATGCCCATTCATGGGTAGAGGTGTACTTTCCAAATCGAGGGTGGGTCACCTTTGAACCGACAAAAGGATTTACAAACCCTGAAACCTTTACAAATGAAGCAGGATCCGGTAATCAAGCTGATGAACAAGAGAAAGAAGAAGATCAGCCTGAATCTGATGCAATAGAAGATCAACAGACAGAACAGCAACAGCAGGAAACAGAGCAACAAGAGCAAGCGGCTGAATCAAAGGAACAAGCAGCAGAAACAAAGACAGGTACAATGAAAATTGGTTCTGTTGTGAGATATATTGCAGGAGCTATTGTCTTACTTGCGTTGATCGGATGGATGATGTATCGAATCAGGGCGAGGTGGCTCCCGATCTTGATTGTTCGCAAGGTGAAGCGTCTGCCAGATGAGGATGCGTTCTTCTTTGCATATACAGCGTTGTTAAAACAGCTGAAGCGCAAGGGGATTGAAAAGAAGCCTGGCATGACATTAAGAGAATTTGCGACTTTGCTGGATGGAATGTATGGAGATGATCGCATGTCAGAGCTGACAAAGCTTTATGAGCGGGCACTTTACCGACAAGAAGATGCATCAACGCTTTGGCGGAAATCCGCAAAGTTATGGGAAAATTTAATAAACAGGAGATAGTCTTGACCGCGTACCTTCCTGTTGTTAGAATAGGTGAATATTAAAACCTTCTAAAATACATGAAATGAAGCGTTCGGATGTGTGTCTGGGCGCTTCAAAAGCGTGATTTCACACTGAGAGCAGGATTTCTCCTCTCATTTTTTCTGTGCGTTTATAAAATTAAATTGGACATAGAGGTGACACCATGACAAATTTAGTAAATGAAATGATTTTGGTTCTCGATTTCGGTAGTCAGTACAACCAGTTGATTACTCGCCGTATTCGTGAATTTGGTGTGTACAGTGAGCTTCATCCGCACACTATCACTGCTGAAGAAATTAAAGAAATTGCGCCAAAAGGAATTATCCTTTCTGGTGGACCAAACAGCGTTTATGATGAAGGATCTTTCCGCTGTGATGAAAAGATTTTTGATCTAGGCATTCCGGTTCTAGGCATTTGTTACGGAATGCAGCTCATGACGCACTATTTGGGCGGGAAAGTAGAAGCGGCAAGTCAGCGTGAATATGGGAAAGCAGATATCCAAATCAACGGAACACCTGCTTTATTTAAAGACCTTCCAAATGAACAAGTTGTTTGGATGAGCCATGGTGACCTTGTTGTTGAAGTACCAAAAGGCTTTACAGTGGACGCAACAAGTGAACATTGTCCAAACTCAGCGATAAGCTTAGAGGAGAAAAACTTCTATGGCGTTCAGTTCCACCCAGAAGTTCGTCACTCTGAGTACGGGAATGACGTATTGAAAAACTTTGTCTTTGGCGTATGTGAGTGTGAAGGCAAATGGTCAATGGAGAACTTCATTGAAATTGAAATGCAAAAAATCCGTGAAACAGTTGGCGACAAACAAGTATTGTGTGCATTAAGCGGTGGTGTTGATTCGTCCGTTGTAGCAGTACTAATTCACAAAGCGATCGGTGATCAGCTGACATGTATTTTCGTTGACCACGGTCTACTTCGCAAAGGCGAAGCAGAAGGGGTTATGAAGACATTTAGCGAAGGTTTCAACATGAACGTGATTAAAGTAGATGCAAAAGACCGTTTCTTAGACAAGCTAAAAGGTGTGTCTGATCCTGAGCAAAAACGCAAAATCATCGGAAACGAATTCATTTATGTATTCGACGATGAATCGGACAAGCTAAAAGGAATTGACTACTTAGCACAAGGAACACTTTACACAGACATCATTGAGAGCGGAACAGCAACAGCTCAAACCATCAAGTCTCACCACAACGTAGGCGGTCTTCCAGAAGACATGCAATTCGAATTGATTGAGCCATTGAATACACTATTCAAGGATGAAGTCCGTGCACTAGGATCAGAACTAGGTATTCCTGACGACATCGTCTGGAGACAGCCATTCCCAGGTCCAGGACTAGGCATCCGTGTATTAGGTGAAATTTCTGAAGAAAAACTAGAAATCGTCCGTGAATCTGATGCGATTCTCCGCGAAGAAATTGCCAATTTCGGCCTTGAGCGCGACATCTGGCAATACTTCACCGTTCTCCCAGACATCCGCAGCGTAGGTGTCATGGGTGACGCAAGAACATACGACTACACAATCGGCATCCGTGCTGTTACGTCTATTGACGGTATGACGAGTGACTGGGCAAGAATCCCTTGGGATGTACTTGAGAAGATCTCTACTCGTATTGTGAATGAAGTGAAGCATGTGAACCGTGTGGTGTATGATATTACGAGTAAGCCGCCTGCTACGATTGAGTGGGAGTAATAAAAAGAAAGCCTAGAATCCTTAGTAAAAGGTTCTAGGCTTTTTTTAATTCTGCGCTAATGATTATTGAATAAGGAAATTAACTAACCAATCTCTAATTACTGCATTTTCAACGAGAGCAGTTAGTAGTGAAGTCTGGGCTTTGTAGTGTCGCTCGATTAAATGAAATGTTGCACTATTCCTTAGACTTAAAAGAAACATCTTGTTCCACTGTTAATCCATAAGATAACATCTTTCATTTGATTTTAATAAATAAATAACTATAAAATAATAGAAATGAAAAAATAAAAATTTAAGTTGAGGAAAATTGACAATTTAATTATATCAGTTTTAAGATTTTAAAGGTAAGCATAAAATGAGTGCATTTACGCCATAATATAAACTTATTTTTTTCTTGATGTTTCTGAGTTTCAAATAATGAATAATTACATATTAGGAGGAATTAATTTAATGATGAATGAAGGTGTTAAAGAAGTACTTACTTCTAAGGAACCTTTAAAGGCATATAAGTATTTTAGTGCAATGTTAAGTGACTTTAGGTTTTTTATGTTTGATAATAATTCTAACAATATGCCAATTTTTGAAGATAAGCAATTTGGTCATTATCAAATTCAAGGGATAGCAGATTACAAAAATACAGTGGTTTTAGATGATACATTAGACTACTCAAAACTTAGAGTAAACCATTGCATAGATTTCGATTCAAATATTCTTGGGAATTTATATGCCCTCTTTTTTGGACATTTAAAAGAAAAGGATTTAGATCTATTAAAAATGCTTTGTTTTTTAAAAGAGAATAAAATTCAAATTAATTGTTCACCCTACTTACTAGAGTGTGTATTAAACAATTTTACAATCAATAAAGATATTGTTTATAATAATTTAAAAGCCTTTTCCATCACTGATCATTTAGATCTTAATTCGCTTAAAAGAGGAACTTTTGACACCTTTTTGAATGAGAATCTTGATATTATATTTAGGGAATCTGATGATCGTTGGAGAGAAATATATAATTTAGAAAATAAAATAGAAGGTAAGGAAATTTCCCAGTACTATTTAATATATTGTATGCTTTTAAAAGCTTTTTACATTAAGAACGAGAGTAAAAAAGGTGCAAATTACAAATTTAAAAAACTAATTGATAGTGTGAATTCTGAATTATGCGCTTATTTTGAAAATGAGTTACTTTTATGTTTTATGTATATTGATGGAATGAAAAGTATCGAAAGTTTTTTTGGTGGAATTCAAATTAATACCCAAAACTTATTTAGAAAAATTAAGGGCATGGCTTGGGATTTATTTCACCTTAGGGCTATGGAGAATCATATGGCTGAAAGGAATAAGGAAAGTAGAAGTATCGCCATACATTCCTTTGCTTCAGCTGACAAAGGCTTAAATAAAATAATATCACTTAATCCTATTGAAAGAATTGCTTTTTATAAAGGGAGAGCTATAGTCAAACATAAGGACAGTATTTTCACTAAATACCCCAAATTTTCATATGTTAATGAACTAGAGAAATATAAAGAACATAGAAGGGTACAATGTCTGAAAATCGATTATAAAGCATTATCAGTGGATTTAGAGGAAGAGATCACAAATTTAAAAAATAATAGAAAAATGTAATATTGTGTATATTGAATATTGTAGATGCGAAAATTATTGTATTTTAATTTTCTGATTGTCTAAAATTTTTTAAAAATAATTAGGATTAAAGTTGTTTCTATTGAATTCATATCTTATAAGATATGAATTCAATAGAACAGTTATTATTTCTTTAATATCGATAAAATTCCTAGAGATTCCCCATATCAGATGAAATATATATTCTCCTTCATAAGAAGACAATGTTAAGTATAATGACAAGGGGGTGCTGAGCTGCTGGAATTAAATAAGCTGAATTTTTTGTATTTCTAATTAAACGTTTTTATATAATACCTTAACGTAATATATTGTTTATATATGTAGATCTTCATGTAACTTAAATATATCTTTAACATTTGATAATAGCATTTTTTTGCTTCAAATAATAATATATTTATGATTAACTTGAGGGTATTTTCTAATTTTTAAGTAACCCAAAGATGTACACATCATCAAATCCCTTTTGACCTAATTCATACTCCCTCAATAAACCCTCTCGCACAAAATCAAACTTCTCCAATAATTGAACAGAAGACGTATTTTCTGGATCAATAACCGCTTCAATCCGATTCAAATTCATCTTCTGAAATCCATATCGCAACACCGCAGCAATCGCTTCACTCATAATGCCTTTTCTCCAATGATCATGATGCAATTCATAGCCAATCTCTGTACGACGATGTTGCTTTTTTAGATTGAGAAACCCACAGCTACCGATAATCGTTGAATCTCCTTTTAAGGAAATCCCCCATCTAATTCCTGTTTGTTCTTTGAAGATTTGGTTATACCAATCGATTTCTTCTTTCGTTTCTTCAATCGATTGATGGGCATCAATTCCCATGTAGCGGCACACAGTTTCATTGGATAAATAGATGTGCATATCCTCAGCGTCTTCGACCGTTGCTTGTTTTAAGATCAGTCTTTCGGTTTGTATCGTTGGAAATGAGTGTGGGAAGGTGATGTTGTTCATTCGTTTATCCTCCATGTGATGTCTTTTGTTCTGTACAAGTCTTGCAATAAAAAACGCCTTCATTCCTTAGCCAAGCTTTTACTTCTGTCATGCCCCGTCTTTTTGGATAAACGAGTTTGACGTACACTTCTTCGTTTCCTTCTATCTTTTTCTTACAGCTTGCACACGCGGGTTCTTCAAATAGAAACATTCAACATACTCCTTTTTATAGATATTTCTTCCATTATATCAAATGTTCCACTTGATCTATCGACCCAATTCCTTCACTTTTTCTATTTTTGTCCGACATATGTTGAGTAAAAGAAATTTCTGTTTGTTGAAACCGTTTGAGAGAAAGCGTGCTCTAACAGGTGTAGGAGGTGTGAATGAGATGAAGCAAGAACGTCTAATTAAAAAAGCACAAAAAGGAAACATACCAGCATTTGAGAAATTAATGCTACTTAATCAAGACCGTTTATATAAAACGGCTTTTCTCTACACAAGAAATAAAGAGGATTCGTTAGATGCTGTACAGGAGACTGTCTTGAAGGCCTTTAAACACATGGCGAATCTAAAGGAACCAGCTTATTTTACTAGTTGGTTGACTCGTATTTTGATTCATACAATTTTTGCGATGAAAAAAAAGCAACAAGATGTTATTCCTTTTGAGCAACAACATGAAAGTATTGAGAGTAACGATCGTTTGGAAGATAGGCTTGACCTAAACAGCGCACTTGAAGTATTAGATGAGCAATACCAGCTCGTGATTCAGCTATTTTATTTTCAAGATTATTCGATTTCTATGATTTCTGAACAGATTGATGTGCCTGAAGGAACGGTCAAAACACATTTGTATCGAGCAAGAAAGTTATTAAAGCAAACATTGGAAGAGGAGGAGAGTGTCAATGGAAACAAAAGAAATGAAAAAGCTTTATGATGAAATTGATGTACCCAAAATGGAAGTGACCTCTGCAATTCGTCAAGCCATTGATGATGTGAAAGCGGAAAAGAAAAGACGCTGGTTTACATGGAGTTGGAGAACGCCAATATACTCTGTCATCGTTCTCGTCGTCCTTTACTTTTCATCAGGTTTCCTTTTTCCTTCTCTTAATACAGCAATGGCACGTGTACCGATTGTTGGACAGTTTTATATGATGTTTCACGATAAAGTAGGAATGTCCCTTTTTCAGAGTGATTTGGTGAAGCATGTCAATGAGGGGGCTGAATCACGAGGGATCACCGTGAAAGTAAACAGTGTCTATTATGATGCCGGGCGGCTTGTTTATACGTTTACTGTGGAGAATTTCCATACAAAAGAAGATTTTGTATCATATAGAGTGAATGCAGAAAAAATCAATGGAAACTTTCAACCTAATTATGATGAAACAGAGTTGAAAAAATTAAAAGATGGTCGCTATGTTGGAAGAATGGAATTCTATACAAATGGACAGACGATTAAACAAGGTCAAAATGCGCCACTTGTGATTTCGAAAATTGGAGATGTTGTAGGGAATTGGCGCTTTGAGTTACCTGTGGTTAAGCAAAAAACCACTTTGTTATCTGGACAAAAAGATGTGTCTATTCTAAATGGACGTTACGAAATAAGGGATGTAAAGGTAGAAAATGGAGTGGAAAGCTCTGCTATTCAATATGCGATTGATTACAATGGTTTTGCCAAAGATGATATAGTCAGTATTGTTGGAATGAAGGATAATTTAGGGAATGAGTATCAGCTTGAGATTGGAACTGTTTTAAGGAAAAAACAACTGACTCCTGACAAAACTAGAAAAGATCATTTGACGATTTTGAATCAGCCGATCAATCCAAAGGCGACTGAATTGACATTTGACACATATGTGGATATCGAACGAGAATACAGCCACATCATTCCTCTCCAGACAAAGCTGCCTGTTCAGTTCAAAACAAAGCATAATGAAATAGGAATAAAGATCAATAACATAGAGCAAAAAGGGCGTTCTGTGACGGTTGATTATCAATTTACTGGAGTAAAAAAGGGAGAGTTAGATGAAGATATTTTGAAGAGTGTGAGTGAATTGATAGGATTAGGGGATATTGAGAAGATGAAATCATGGCCAGATCCTGAAGTGAATTATGAAAATGGATATTACTTGAAGGGGAATGATGCGAAGGTGACGAATTTGAAGACAGCTTCTATGCAATCTACCTTTAAATTTGATAATAAGGAGTTAGACACATTATCATTAAACAATTTTTCATTTAAGGATTATGGGATTTACCTTAATTTGTCATATCTGAATGATTTAGCACCACATAAAGCTATAACTGTAACCATTCCAGTCAAAAAAGAAACATCCAAAGCTAGTCGATAAATAAAAAAGGGAACAAGGTTATACAAGTTCCCTTTTTTTGTTGATTTATTCGAATGGAGTCTTTATTAACACTCGAGCTTGGCGGTTTTACTGCAACAGCTTGTACACATTTATGAGCTGAATAACTGTCTATCGAGAGGTTGTGCTCGCCGCTCTCTCTCAAGCCTTTTTCGCAGTGAAAGATCTTTTGATAAAGCCTAAATTGCAAAAGAGAAGGATTTGGAGAAGGATGCCTAAAGAACTACAAACTAATTTCCAAATTAGTGTAATAAGACGAATGAAGCGGACATTTTTTTGAAAAATGTTCGCTTTTCGTCTTGTTTTTTAAAAATGATGTTGGTACAATAGACACAGAAAATCAAATAGATAGATGTCGTATAATCGTGGGGATATGGCCCACAAGTTTCTACCGAGCTACCGTAAATGGCTTGACTACGTCAATTCACACTCGTTTGATATAAATCATGCATTGTTCTTGTTTTATGTCGCGTCCTGAATTCAATTGTAGTCAAGCGTCCCATATTGTTGGGGCGCTTTTTATTTGACTTGAATGAGGCAGACTAAGGCAAAAGGACATGAAGGGAGTCAGTTGGCTTTGAAACAGTTTTTTCAGTTTGATGAGTTAGGGACGAATTATCGCAGAGAGATCATCGGCGGTTTAACCACATTTTTGTCGATGGCTTACATTTTGTTTGTCAATCCGATGACACTTGCGCTTGTGGCAGTACCGGATTTTCCAGATAAATTACGTATTGATCAAGGAGCTGTCTTTACAGCCACGGCTTTAGCATCTGCAGCAGGGTGTTTCCTGATGGGGATAATCGCCAGGTATCCGATTGCGATTGCACCTGGAATGGGGCTGAATGCGTTCTTCGCTTTCTCGGTTGTTCTCGGTATGGGGATTTCTTGGGAAGCAGCGTTATCAGGTGTGTTTGTTTCAGGATTAATTTTCGTTGCACTTTCTTTAACAGGTTTTCGTGAAAAAATCATTAATGCCATTCCGGCTGAGTTGAAGCTAGCTGTTGGCGCTGGAATTGGGTTGTTCATTACGTTCGTCGGTCTTCAAGGTTCTGGTATTATCACCGGTAATGAAAATACACTCGTTTCTATTGGGAATGTTCATAGTGGTCCTGTTCTTTTAACTGTGTTTGGTATTATTGTGACGGTCATTTTAATGGTTCTTCGTGTGAATGCAGGTGTGTTCATTGGGATGCTCGTGACGGCGATCGCTGGAATGATCTTCAGTCTTGTGCCAGTACCGTCTCAAATTGTGGACAGTATTCCTAGTTTGGCTCCAACCTTTGGGCAAGCTTTGATTCACTTGCCAGACATTTTCTCTATTCAAATGCTTGTCGTCATTTTAACGTTCCTTTTTGTTGGGTTCTTTGATACGGCTGGGACACTTGTGGCGGTCGCGACACAAGCTGGTTTAATGAAAAATAATGAGTTGCCACGTGCAGGAAGAGCACTTCTTGCGGACTCTTCTTCGATCGTTGTTGGTTCCGTGCTAGGTACTTCTACGACAACGTCTTATGTTGAATCAAGTTCAGGTGTTGCAGCTGGTGCGCGTTCAGGTTTTGCGGCGGTCGTGACAGGTTTGTTCTTCCTGCTTGCCATGTTCTTCTCACCACTGTTATCTGTTGTCACGCCGAATGTGACGGCACCTGCTTTAATCATTGTAGGGGCATTGATGGTAGCGCCACTTGCGAAAATTGCATGGGATCGCTTTGAGATTGCTGTTCCAGCTTTCTTGACCATGATTATGATGCCACTGACGTATAGTATTGC
This sequence comes from Bacillus sp. 179-C3.3 HS, assembly GCF_047229225.1. Classification (NCBI taxonomy): domain Bacteria; kingdom Bacillati; phylum Bacillota; class Bacilli; order Caryophanales; family Bacillaceae; genus Bacillus; species Bacillus sp. 179-C3.3 HS. The sequence goes on from NZ_JBFEFT010000010.1 coordinate 44,081, forward strand.
TACAGGGATTGCAATTGGTTTTATTTTCTATCCAATTACGATGATTTTTAAAGGTAAAGCGAAAGAAGTACATCCGATTATGTACGGATTGTTTGTCATCTTTATTCTATACTTTGCATTCTTAAATCATTAAGAAGTGCACAAAACAGCAGCTCATATGGGCTGCTGTTTTTTTGTATCTTCCATGGTGCTACACTTTTATTCAAGCTGATGTGTTCATCAGCTTTTTTCCATGTTTTAAAACCTTTTCTACCCTTCATCCGTCTATACGTATGAAAGGCAAGAAGTCTTGACTGCATAAAGAGACTTCGCTATTTTGGTAGGAGTCAATCGGACAGTCACTTCGGTGAACTTGTACGATTGTGTTTAAGAGGAGTTGATACGAGTTGGTAGAGAGAGAGTCAGAGCAGGTTACATCTGAAATGAAAAATGAAGAGCCATCGATAGATCAGGAAACAAGACAATCTCGACGAAGCCGAAGCGCTGCAAAACGTGGGAGGAGCTCAAAAACAAATCATGAGCGTTCAGTCACTCAGCGCATGATGAGCGGTATAGGCGGCGCGTTTCAGCGCTATGGGTCATATGGACTTGCGATGTTAAAATCGCCGAGTCAAGCGATGAATCAAGTGCATACATTGCGGATGAAGTACGCATGGATCTCGATCGTGTTATTCAGTGTGTTTTTTGCATTAGGGAACTATGCACAATTAAAGGCGTCAAAGACCCGATTATTAGGCTTTGGCAATCATTATACTTTTGGTGACGCCTTTCTGAGGGTATCGGTCTTTACGCTCTTATTGTTGATGTTGATGATGCTCACGGTTTGGGTCATTGGAAAGTACATGCTGAAAGGAGACATTACGCTAAAAGAAGTGATCATGAAGTTTGGTGCGGCACTTGTACCCGTACTGGTTTTATCTATCTTTTGGCTTGTGTTTGCCATGCTGAATCTTCCATATATAACGGTCATTTTATCCGTGATGATGTTTTTCGGTCTCCAGTGTATAGCGATTGTGCTTTTTCGCTCAATTCAATTGGAGCAAGAAGCAGTTCGAGGAGATTTAATGTACGCTGCTTGGGTATTGTTATTGATTGAGCTGATTTTTATTACGTTGTTATGGGGAATTGTTGGGACTTATTTGATTCCCTCACTTATTCCTGTCCAATTTGGATAAGACATCATGAAGCCTCCTTTTTGAAAAAGGGAGGTTTTTGTGTTGAGAAGATAGAAAAACGGGTAAACTCTGGTAACGAAGATCATCCTAGTCGTCAGAAAAGGCATGTGTGATTCTGGCACAAATTTGATTGTATCAAGTTTTGTTCTCTAGTAGAATATGGGGTGCTTTATTTGATTTTAAGTGCAGGGGGTACTAAACGTGGTTCAACAACTTTTATCCAATGCGTTCATCATGGTTTTGATTATTTTAGTGATTAACATTGTGTATGTCTCTTTTTCTACGATGCGATTGATTTTAACAATGAAAGGTAGACGGTATGCAGCAGCATTTGCTGGAACAGTCGAAATGCTTATTTATGTGATTGGGTTAAGTATTGTACTGGATAACTTAGATCAAGTACAAAATGTCATTGCATACGCACTTGGTTATGGGATCGGGATCATTGTCGGCATGAAAATTGAAGAGAAGCTGGCACTTGGTTACATAACCGTGAATGTGATAACAAAGGAATTGGATCTTGATCTCCCGAGACAGTTGAGGGAAAAAGGATACGGTGTCACCAACTGGGTAGTAGGCGGTCTTGAAGGAGATCGGTCAGCAATGCAAATTTTAACACCGAGAAAATATGAACTACAACTATATGAAACGATTAAAACGCTTGATTCAAAAGCATTTATCATCTCATATGAGCCTAAAACGATTCATGGTGGCTTCTGGGTAAAGGCTGTGAAGAAAAGGAGAATTAAAGAATGACCGCAAAACCAAAGAAGAAAAAATTTTATGTAGAAGACGATATGACGATTGATCAAGTGTTGGCTCAGATGGAAGAAGAAGGGTATTCGCCCGTCCGCCGAATGGAGGAGCCGATTTTTCAGGAAAAGAAGGAAAATGGGTCGATTCAGATCATTCCATTTGGAAAAAAAATCGTATTCGAAGGAAGGTTAGTCTAAATCCGAACATTAAAACGACGACTTCATAGATTGTTCGATAAATCCGTTGACATCATGAACATCCGTTGTTAAGATAAACATGAAATCAAAACACGAGCCTCATATAATCTTGGGAATATGGCCCATAAGTTTCTACCCAGTTACCGTAAATGACTGGACTATGCAGGATAGTGAACAAAACTGACATGGCGTTATAAAAGCGAACAGCGCTTACCATGGCCCGGTTTGTGTTGCTTCCTAACAATGCAATACAAATCGGGTCTTTTTGTTCGGCGTTTGACAAGCTACTTAGGTTTGGGAAGCGTGTCAAACGATTCAAAATCGAATCTCAGTTTAAAAGTTTAAAGGTGGGGACAATATGAAGCCGCTTGTGGGTGTCATTATGGGAAGTACATCTGATTGGGAAACAATGAAAAATGCATGCGACATCTTAGAGGAACTAGACGTTCCGTATGAAAAACAGGTAGTATCCGCACATCGGACACCTGATTTGATGTTTGATTATGCGAGCACAGCAAGAGATAAAGGGCTAAAGGTCATTATTGCTGGCGCTGGAGGCGCAGCACATTTACCGGGGATGGTCGCAGCGAAAACGACACTTCCGGTCATTGGCGTGCCTGTTCAATCAAAGGCACTTAATGGACTTGATTCCTTATTATCAATCGTTCAAATGCCAGGCGGTGTACCTGTTGCCACAGTAGCAATAGGAAAGGCCGGTGCAACGAACGCAGGATTACTTGCAGCACAAATGATCTCAGCATTTGATGAAAAGCTCGCGACTCGTCTAGAGGAGAGAAGAGAGCAGACAAAACAGACTGTATTAGAAAGCAGTGATCAGCTTGACTAAAAAGACCATTTTTCCAAAGGCAACCATCGGTATCATCGGTGGAGGACAGCTAGGCAGATATATGGCCGTGAGCGCAAAGCAAATGGGGTATCAAGTCGCTGTCGTCGATCCAGTCACACAATCACCATGTGGACAGGTTGCCGATACGGAAATTACAGCAGCCTATAGTGACCTTGAGGCGATTCGGAAGCTAGCAGAACGAAGCGATGTTGTCACATATGAGTTTGAAAATATTGATTATGATGCGCTAAATCAGTTGAAGGAAGAGGCGTACTTGCCGCAAGGAAGTGAACTTCTTCTATTAACCCAAAATCGAGAAACAGAGAAAAAGGGAATTGTAGATGCTGGCTGTGAAGTAGCCCCTTATCGAATCATTCACGATCAAAAGGAGTTAATCGAGGCAGTTCATGAGCTTGGATTACCTGCTGTATTGAAAACATGTAGAGGCGGCTACGATGGAAAAGGACAGTACGTCATAAAAGAGCAAGGTCAGCTTGATGAAGCAGCTGCATTGCTCACACACGGTACGTGTATTTTAGAGAGCTGGGTGCCATTTCAAATGGAGCTTTCAGTCATCGTGACCCGATCTGTTCATGGGGAAATTGCCGTATTTCCAGTAGCAGAAAACATTCATAAAAACAATATTTTATTCCAAAGCATTGTGCCTGCTAGGGTGGATGCTGGCATTCAAGATAAAGCGAAGGAGCTGGCAACGACACTTGCTGAAAAGCTCGGATTAGTCGGCACGCTTGCTGTTGAATTGTTCCTGACAAATGAAGGAGAGCTGCTCGTCAATGAGCTTGCACCTCGCCCGCACAATTCGGGTCATTATACACTCGACTTATGTGAAACAAGTCAGTTTGAACAGCATATTCGCGCCATTTGCGGTTTACCGCTTGGTGGCACAGCCCTTTTATCAGAAGGAATGATGGTCAACTTATTAGGCGACGAATTGTTCATCCCAGAGGAGCAACCCGAACTTTTGAAGGAAGCGAAGCTTTATGTATACGGAAAGCATGAAGTGAAAGCTGGGCGCAAAATGGGTCATATGACGTTTATGAAAAAGCTCGACGATGAATGGATGACAAACATCACAAACATATGGACTGAAAGAGATGGAGGAAACGGGAAATGATCGAACGTTACGCACGACCAGAAATGTCAGCAATCTGGACAGAAGAAAACAAATTTAACGCATGGCTTGAAGTGGAAATTCTTGCTTGTGAGGCTTGGGCAGAGCTTGGCATCATCCCGAAAGAAGATGTGGTCACGATGCGAAAAAATGCAAGCTTTGATATTGATCGTATTTTGGAGATTGAACAAGACACACGTCACGACGTTGTTGCATTTACGCGTGCTGTATCTGAGTCTCTAGGAGACGAGAGAAAGTGGGTTCATTACGGCTTAACATCGACAGACGTGGTGGATACGGCGCTTTCATATCTATTAAAACAGGCGAACGATATCTTACTCAAGGATATTGAGAGATTTGTTGACATCCTAAAAGAAAAAGCAAAAGAGCACAAATATACTGTCATGATGGGCCGTACACACGGTGTACACGCTGAACCGACAACATTTGGGCTGAAGCTTGCTCTTTGGTACGAAGAAATGAAGCGTAACTTAGAACGTTTTAAACAAGCGAAAGCTGGCATCGAGTACGGGAAAATTTCTGGTGCTGTTGGAACGTATGCGAACATTGACCCGTTTGTTGAGCAATATGTCTGTGAGAAACTTGGCATCAAAGCTGCACCCATTTCAACCCAAACCTTGCAGCGTGATCGTCATGCAGACTACATGGCAACTCTTGCATTAGTGGCAACAAGCATTGAAAAATTCGCAGTGGAAATTCGTGGACTGCAAAAGAGTGAAACACGCGAAGTGGAAGAATTTTTCGCAAAGGGACAAAAAGGATCGTCCGCAATGCCGCATAAACGTAACCCAATCGGCTCTGAAAATATGACGGGGATTGCGCGTGTGATTCGAGGATATATGCTGACAGCCTATGAGAATGTACCGCTTTGGCATGAACGTGATATTTCTCATTCATCTGCTGAACGCATCATTTTACCAGATGCAACGATTGCCCTGAACTATATGCTAAATCGTTTTTCTAATATCGTGAAAAACTTGACGGTCTTCCCAGAGAATATGAAACGCAACATGGATCGCACACTCGGTCTGATTTACTCACAGCGTGTCCTTCTTGCGCTCATTGATACTGGTATGGCACGTGAAGAAGCGTATGATACGGTTCAGCCAAAGGCGATGGAAGCGTGGGAAAAGCAAGTCCCATTCCGTACATTAGTAGAAGCGGAAGAGAAAATTACATCACGCTTAACACCTGAACAAATCGCTGACTGCTTCGATTACAACTATCATCTGAAAAATGTCGATATGATTTTCGAACGTCTAGGTCTTGTGTAAGAACTGGGATGCCTGCTCGTCAGGCGCCCAATCCTGAAAATTGCCAACATTCAAACTAGGAGGCCAATCTGAATGACTGTGAAACAAGAACTTCTCTATGAAGGCAAAGCAAAAAGAATCTATCAGACCGATGACGAGCATATTGTATACGTCGAATATAAAGATTCAGCAACAGCATTTAATGGTGAAAAGAAAGCGGAAATTGAGGGGAAAGGCAGACTGAATAACGAAATTTCTAGCTTAATCTTTCAGTTGTTGCATGAAAAAGGGATCAATAATCACTTTGTGAAACGCATCTCAGAAACAGATCAACTGATTCAAAAGGTGCAAATCATTCCACTTGAAGTGGTTGTGCGTAACGTTGTAGCAGGCAGCATGTCGAAGCGTCTTGGCATTCCAGAGGGAACAAAGCTGGACACACCGCTGATCGAATTTTACTACAAGGATGATGCACTGGGTGACCCGCTTATTACAGAAGACCATATTCGCATATTAGATGCAGCAACCCCCGAGCAGGTGGAGGAAATCAAACAAATCACAAGACGAGTGAATGAAGAATTAAAGCAAATCTTTTCAGCATGTCATGTAAATTTAATTGATTTCAAACTTGAATTCGGAATAGATCACGAGAATCGTATTTTGCTAGCTGATGAGATTTCACCTGATACGTGCAGGCTATGGGATAAGGATACGAACGAAAAGCTTGATAAAGACGTGTTCAGACGAAACCTGGGCGGCTTAACAAATGCATACGAAGAAATTTTCAAAAGACTTGGAGGCCATAAACATGTATAAAGTGAAAATTTTTGTCAGCTTAAAAGAGAGTGTTCTTGATCCACAAGGAAGTGCCGTGCAACACGCTTTACACAGCATGTCTTATCAGGAAGTAAAGGATGTCCGAATCGGGAAATACATGGAGGTTGTGATTGAAAAATCAGAGCGTGATTTAGACACAGTTGTCAAAGAAATGTGTGAAAAACTACTTGCCAATACAGTCATTGAAGATTACCGCTATGAGGTGGAGGAGGTTGTCGCACAGTGAAGTTTGCAGTGATCGTCTTACCTGGTTCTAACTGTGATATCGATATGTATCATGCGATTCAAGATGAGCTAGGTGAACAAGTTGAATATGTATGGCACGAGGAAACAAGTCTTGACGGGTTTGACGGTGTACTTGTACCAGGCGGTTTCTCTTATGGAGATTACTTAAGATGCGGTGCGATTGCTCGCTTTTCAAATATCATGCCTGCTGTGAAGAAGGCAGCGAAGGAAGGAAAGCCTGTTCTTGGCGTTTGTAACGGGTTCCAAATCCTTCAGGAGCTTGGCATTCTACCAGGTGCGATGAGACGAAATAAAGACCTGAAATTTATCTGTCGTCCAGTTGAACTCATTGTGGAGAACAACGAAACGCAATTTACAAGCGGTTATCAAAAAGGCGAATCGATTACAATACCTGTCGCACATGGTGAAGGCAACTTCTACTGTGATGAAGAGACATTAGCAGAGCTGATTGCACATAACCAAATTGCCTTCACTTATGGAGACGATATTAACGGCAGTGTGAATCGGATCGCAGGTGTAACGAATGTGCAAGGTAACGTACTCGGCATGATGCCGCACCCTGAGCGCGCGGTTGATTCATTACTAGGCAGCGCAGACGGACTTAAATTGTTTCAATCTATCGTGAAAAATTGGAGGGACACTCATGTCACTACTGCTTGAACCAAGTCACAAGCAAATTAAAGAAGAGAAATTGTATGAGCAAATGGGATTGAGTGACGAAGAATTCGCTTTAATCGAATCCATTATTGGCAGGCTGCCGAACTACACAGAAACGGGAATCTTTTCCGTGATGTGGTCAGAACATTGTAGTTATAAAAATTCAAAGCCTGTTTTAAGCAAATTCCCGACAAAAGGAGAACATGTTCTTCAAGGACCTGGGGAAGGCGCTGGGATTGTTGATATTGGAGACAACCAAGCGGTTGTATTTAAAATCGAATCACATAACCATCCATCTGCAATTGAACCATATCAAGGAGCGGCAACAGGAGTCGGCGGGATTATCCGTGATGTGTTCTCCATGGGTGCGCGTCCAATTGCAGTATTAAACTCTCTTCGTTTTGGTGAACTGACTTCACCGCGTGTGAAGTACTTGTTTGAAGAAGTAGTGGCAGGGATTGCTGGCTATGGAAACTGTATTGGCATTCCAACTGTTGGCGGAGAGGTACACTTTGATAAAAGCTATGAAGGCAATCCGCTCGTCAACGCAATGTGTGTCGGCTTAATCAATCATGAGGACATTAAAAAGGGGCAGGCCAAGGGCGTCGGCAATACGGTGATGTACGTTGGTGCTAAAACAGGTCGTGACGGTATTCATGGTGCAACCTTTGCCTCTGAAGAATTTTCTGATGAATCTGAAGAAAAGCGTTCAGCGGTTCAAGTGGGCGATCCTTTTATGGAAAAACTATTGCTTGAAGCGTGCCTAGAAGTCATCAAAAATGATGCACTTGTTGGGATTCAAGATATGGGTGCGGCTGGCTTAACAAGCTCAAGTGCGGAAATGGCAAGTAAAGCAGGTTCAGGGATTGAGATGAATCTAGACCTCATCCCGCAGCGTGAAACAGGCATGTCAGCATACGAAATGATGCTATCTGAATCACAAGAAAGAATGCTGTTGGTCATTGAAAAAGGCCGTGAGCAAGAAATCATTGATATCTTTGAAAAATATGATCTTGAAGCTGTATCAGTCGGTCATGTAACAGACGATAAAATGCTTCGTTTAATCCATCAAGGTGAAGTGGTTTGTGAGCTTCCTGTTGATGCACTAGCAGAAGAAGCGCCAGTTTATCACAAGCCATCAAGTGAGCCTGCTTACTATCGTGAGTTCTTAGAAACGAAAGTAGAAGCACCTGAAATCACTGATGCAGCACATACGTTAAAGCAGCTTCTTCAACAACCAACGATTGCAAGTAAAGAATGGGTCTATGATCAATATGACTACATGGTTCGGACAAATACAGTCGTTGCACCAGGCTCTGATGCGGGTGTTTTGAGAATTCGCGGAACGAAAAAGGCTCTTGCGATGACAACAGATTGTAACGCACGCTATCTTTACCTTGATCCAGAGGTTGGTGGAAAAATTGCAGTCGCAGAAGCAGCACGTAACGTTGTCTGCTCAGGTGCTCGTCCACTTGCAGTAACAGATAACCTCAACTTTGGAAACCCGGAGAAACCAGAAATTTTCTGGCAAATTGAAAAGTCTGCTGATGGTATTAGCGAAGCTTGCCGCACATTAAGCACGCCGGTAATCGGTGGAAACGTCTCTTTATATAACGAATCAAATGGAACAGCGATTTACCCAACACCAGTCATTGGAATGGTTGGTTTGATTGAAGATACAGCTCATATTACGACGCAATCGTTCAAGCAGGCAGGCGATGTGATTTTCGTCATTGGTGAAACGAAGGAAGAATTTGCAGGTAGTGAGCTTCAAAAAATGACAGAAGGCCGTATTTACGGAAAAGCACCAGAAATTGATTTGGATGTAGAGCTCGCGCGTCAAGAAGCCCTTCTAGCCGCGATTCAAAACGGACTTGTTCAATCCGCACATGATGTATCTGAAGGCGGTCTTGGAGTAGCCCTAGCTGAGAGTACGTTTGGCACGGACGGTCTTGGTGCAGATATCCAGATCGATCTAAACAGCGAAGCGTCATTATTCAGTGAATCACAGTCACGTTTTGTCGTCACAGTGACACCGGAAAATCGCGAAGCATTTGCGGCGGCTGTGAAAGATGCGAAAGAAGTTGGAACGGTTACACATGATGGCGTATTTGCTGTCAAAAATCAAACTGGTCAACAATGGATTCAAGCATCGGTCAATGAGCTTGAAAGCGCATGGAAAGGGGCGATCCCATGCTTGCTGAAATCAGAGGCTTAAATGAAGAGTGTGGTGTCTTTGGGGTTTGGGGACACAATGAAGCCCCTCAAATCACCTATTACGGATTGCATAGCCTCCAGCACCGAGGGCAAGAAGGTGCGGGGATCATTGCAACAGACGGTGAAAACATGACATCACATAAAGGCCTTGGACTGGTGACGGAAGTCTTTCAAAACGGTGAGCTAAAGGATTTGAAGGGGAAAAGTGCCATCGGACACGTTCGTTATGCGACATCAGGCGGAGGCGGCTTTGAAAATGTGCAGCCCCTCTTCTTCCGTTCGCAAAATAACGGCAGTCTGGCGCTTGCCCACAACGGGAACTTAGTGAATGCCTCACAATTAAAGCAGCAGCTTGAAAACCAAGGAAGCATTTTTCAAACATCTTCTGACACAGAGGTGCTTGCCCACTTAATTAAGCGAAGCGGGTATCTTGATTTAAAGGATCAGATCAAAAATGCCCTTTCCATGCTCAAAGGTGCTTATGCCTTCTTGATTATGACGGAAAAAGAAATGATTGTGGCGCTTGACCCGAACGGCTTACGCCCACTTTCACTTGGTATGCTTGGTGACGCATATGTCATCGCATCAGAAACATGTGCATTTGACGTAGTAGGTGCAACGTACTTAAGAGATGTAGAGCCTGGTGAAATGCTGATTATTAATGACGAAGGGCTCAAATCTGAACGCTTCTCAATGAACATTAATCGTAGCATGTGTAGCATGGAATATATTTATTTCTCAAGACCAGATAGCAACATCAATGGCATCAATGTGCATAGTGCGAGAAAGAATCTTGGTAAAAAACTTGCAGAAGAAGCCCATGTAGAAGCTGATGTTGTCACAGGGGTACCAGATTCCAGTATTTCCGCAGCGATTGGGTATGCCGAAGCAACTGGTATTCCGTATGAGCTTGGTTTAATCAAAAACCGGTACGTCGGAAGGACATTTATTCAGCCGTCTCAATCGTTACGTGAGCAAGGCGTGCGAATGAAGCTGTCTGCTGTGCGCGGGGTAGTTGAAGGAAAACGTGTCGTGATGGTCGATGATTCGATCGTACGCGGGACAACGAGCCGCCGTATTGTCAAGATGCTCAGAGAAGCCGGTGCAACAGAAGTGCATGTCCGCATTAGTTCACCGCCAATCGCTCATCCGTGTTTTTATGGCATTGATACATCTACACACGAAGAGCTCATTGCTTCTTCTCATTCAGTAGAGGAAATTAGACAGGAAATCGGTGCAGACTCGATTGCATTTTTATCAGTAGATGGTTTAATGGACGGGATTGGCAGAAAGTACGATGATCCACAGCGTGGCCAATGCTTGGCATGCTTTACTGGAAAATATCCGACTGAAATTTATGAAGACACTGTCCTTCCACATGTAAAGGAAACAGTCATGACGAAATAACCGAATAACGGAGCAGCAGTCAAGATGGTTTGATGTGCTGCTCTTTCATTCTGTCTTAAATAAACGGACGAGAAGCAGACCAAAGGAGTGAAGAGGATGTCTGAAGCATATAAAAACGCCGGGGTTGACATCGAGGCAGGGTACGAAGCAGTCAAACGAATGAAAACACACGTGGAGCGTACAAAGAGAGCTGGAGTCATGGGTGCTCTCGGTGGATTTGGCGGGATGTTTGATTTATCTGAGCTGCCATACAAAAAGCCAGTTCTTATCTCAGGAACGGATGGGGTTGGCACGAAATTAAAGCTCGCTTTTTTAATGGATCAACACGATACAATCGGCGTAGATGCTGTCGCTATGTGTGTGAACGATGTGCTTGCACAAGGGGCAGAACCGCTCTTTTTCTTAGATTACTTAGCCGTTGGAAAAGCAGATCCTTTGAAAATCGAGTCGATCGTAAAAGGTGTGGCTGACGGATGCGAGCAATCCGGTTCGGCCCTTGTCGGCGGAGAGACAGCAGAAATGCCAGGGCTTTATACAGAAGAAGAATATGACATTGCTGGTTTTTCTGTAGGTGTTGTTGAAAAGGATGAAATCGTGACAGGAGAAAACATCCAAGAGGGACATTTGCTCATTGGACTTAGTTCAAGCGGGATACATAGCAATGGCTATTCACTTGTCCGCAAAGTATTGCTTGAAGACGCTGGTCTTGACCTTCATAAAACATATGAACCTTTTACAAGACCACTTGGAGAAGAGCTGCTAGAACCGACGAAAATTTATGTGAAGCCCGTTCTCAAACAAGTAAAAGCTGGTAAAGTTGATGGCATGGCACACGTGACAGGCGGCGGCTTCATTGAGAATTTACCGCGTATGCTTCCTGAAGGTCTTGGTGTTGAAATTGATAACGGCTCTTGGCCAGTACCGCCTATTTTCTCTTTCATTCAAGAAAAGGGACAATTGAAGGCAGAGGACATGTTTAATGTCTTTAATATGGGCATCGGCTTTGTTTTAGCAGTGAAAGAGGATCATTTAGTTGAAGTGATCAACGGACTTGAACAAGATGGTGAGAAAGCATTTCTCATTGGGCGTGTTCAAAAAGGAGAAGGCGTCACATTCGGCGGTGGCAGCCTCTCATGAAGAAGTTTGCGATCTTCGCCTCTGGAAGCGGGACGAATTTTCAAGCGATCATTGATACGTTAAAAGAAGAACAGTGGCAGGCACAGGCTGCCATTGTGATATGTGATAAGCCGGGTGCGAAGGTGCTGGAGCGTGCTGAGAAAGAGGGCATTCCCTCTTTTACATTTACACCGAAGGCTTTCTCGAGTAAAGCTGCTTTTGAACAAACCATCATAGAACAGCTTAGGCTGCATGAGGTGGAATGGATTTTCCTCGCTGGTTATATGAGACTCATTGGTCCAACATTACTTGACGCATTCAGAGGGAAAATCGTGAATATCCACCCATCCTTACTACCGGCATTTCCAGGGCTTGATGCCATTGGGCAAGCGTACCAAGCAGGTGTGAAAGTGGCCGGAATCACCGTCCACTTTGTCGATGAAGGGATGGATACCGGACCGATTATTGACCAAGCTGCGATTCAAATAGAACAAGGCGAAGACCTTGAATCGATTGAAAAAAGAATGCACGAACTAGAACATACACTATATCCAAAAGTGATCAAATCACTTTTAGAATTATCTTAATGAGGTGACAAAGGCATGACGATCAAACGCGCACTAATCAGTGTTTCCGATAAAACTAATATTGTACCTTTTGTGAAAGAATTGACAGAACTTGGCGTTGAAGTGATTTCAACTGGAGGTACACACAAGCTTCTTCAAGAGAACGGCATTGATGTCATTGGAATTTCAGAAGTGACTGGATTCCCTGAAATCATGGACGGACGACTCAAAACGCTTCATCCTAACATTCATGGTGGACTATTGGCAGTGAGAGAAAATGATGTGCATATGGCACAGATTGAAAAGCACGGTATTCAGCCAATTGATCTTGTTGTCGTGAATCTCTATCCATTCAAAGAGACGATCTCAAAAGATGATGTGACGTATGAAGAAGCGATTGAAAACATTGATATTGGCGGACCGGGGATGCTTCGTGCTGCATCGAAAAACCATCAAGACGTCACGGTGATTGTTGACCCGAGTGATTATGATGCAGTCATTCAGCAAATCAAAGAAGGCGGCGTGTCGCTAGAGAAGAAACGTGAGCTTGCAGCAAAGGTATTCCGTCACACAGCTGCTTATGATGCCCTCATCGCTGATTATCTAACAAACTATGTTGGCGAAACGGAGCCAGAACAGTTCACAGTGACATTTGAGAAAAAACAATCCCTTCGTTATGGAGAAAACCCGCATCAAGCGGCTACGTTCTATCAGAATGCACTGCCAAGTAAAGGCTCTTTGGCAACTGCTACACAATTACATGGGAAGGAACTTTCCTATAACAATATCAAAGATGCGGATGCCGCTCTTCAAATTGTGCGTGAATTTACTGAACCGGCTGCTGTTGCTGTGAAGCACATGAACCCATGTGGTGTTGGTACAGGCGCAACCATTGCAGAAGCATTTGATCGTGCATTTAAAGCAGATGAAACCTCTATTTTCGGCGGCATTGTTGCGCTAAACCGTGAAGTAGACAAAGCAACGGCAGACGTCCTCCATACGATTTTCTTAGAAATCGTCATTGCACCATCGTTTAGCCAAGAAGCACTTGATGTGCTTACAGCCAAAAAGAACCTTCGTCTCTTAACACTTGATGTCGATGCGGATCTTGAGAAAAAAGAAAAGCAGCTAACAAGTGTTCATGGCGGATTACTCGTACAGGATATTGACACATACGGCTTAGATGAAGCAACGATTTCTATCCCAACGAAAAGAGAGCCGTCAGAGGACGAATGGAAAGACTTAAAGCTCGCGTGGAAAGTCGTCAAGCATGTGAAATCAAATGCGATCGTTCTTGCAAAGGATGAAATGACAGTAGGTATCGGTGCTGGCCAGATGAACCGTGTTGGCTCGGCTAACATTGCCATTGAACAAGCGAGTGAAAAGGCGAAAGGCAGCGCGCTAGGCTCTGATGCTTTCTTCCCAATGGGCGATACAGTGGAAGCTGCGGCAAAGGCAGGCGTCACCGCGATCATTCAACCAGGCGGATCGATTCGTGATGAGGAATCGATTCAAAAGGCAGATGAATACGGCATTGCTATGGTCTTCACTGGCGTTAGACATTTCAAACATTAAGGGGATGACAGTGTGAACGTATTAATTATCGGCAGAGGCGGAAGAGAGCATACCATCGCATGGAAAGTGAATCAAAGTGAGCTTGTCAGCCAAGTATTTGTTGCACCCGGTAATGATGGAATGACAGGCGTCGCTCGTCTTGTACCTATCGATGAAGGCAATCATGCAGAACTGATTCGTTTTGCAAAAGAAAACGATATTGGCTTAACAATCGTTGGTCCTGAAGTTCCATTGATTGCAGGTGTTGTCGATGCTTTTGAAGAAGCAGGTCTAAAAGTCTTTGGACCAAATGCAAAGGCGGCGATCATCGAAGGGTCAAAGGAATTTGCAAAGGATTTAATGAAAAAATATGACATTCCTACAGCCGCTTATGCAAGCTTTACATCGTTTGCAGAAGCGAAGGCATATGTGGAAGAAAAGGGCGCTCCGATTGTCATTAAAGCAGATGGTCTCGCAGCAGGAAAAGGCGTGACAGTGGCAATGACACTTGAAGAAGCAGTTGATTGCTTGCATGACTTTTTAGAGGATGAAAAGTTTGGCGATGCGAGTGCATCTGTTGTCATCGAGGAATTTTTAACAGGGGAAGAATTTTCACTCATGGCCTTTGTGAATGGAGAAAAGGTATATCCAATGGTGATCGCTCAAGATCACAAACGAGCATTTGAAGATGATAAAGGGCCAAACACTGGCGGTATGGGCGCTTATTCTCCGGTTCCACACATCTCAGAAGAAGTGGTGCAAAAAGCGGTCGAAGAAGTCGTGAAGCCGGCAGCCCGTGCAATGGTGCAGGAAGGGCGCTCATTTACAGGCATTTTATATGCGGGCTTAATGCTGACACCAGAAGGCTCAAAGGTCATTGAGTTTAATGCACGCTTTGGCGATCCTGAAACGCAAGTGGTGCTTCCTCGTCTAGAATCGGATGTAGTTCAAGTCTTCCTCGACATGCTAGATGGACAAGATGTGGACTTACAGTGGAAAGATACAGCCGCTGTCAGTGTGGTTCTTGCATCAGAGGGATACCCAGAAGACTACGCAAAAGGCACGCCAATCGGTGATTTGCAAACAACGGTTTCTGATGTGGTGACATTCCATGCAGGAACAAAAAGAGAAAACGATCAATTCGTCACAAATGGCGGACGTGTTGCGAATGTGACCGCATTTGATGACACATTTGAAGCCGCAAGATCCCGAGTATATCAAGCGGTTGAAGAAATCATGCAACCAGGCTTATTTTATCGCCGCGACATTGGTGCCCGTGCGCTGAAGGCTGCGGAGAAATCGATTTAATCAAAACACCTTTCTATCTGATGAGATGGAAAGGTGTTTTTTTGCTTCTTTTGATCATGAGAAGGGATGCCGATCAAATATAAAGAAGTAGTATGTGATCACGAATAGATTGGGAGGAAACATGGAAATCACGGCATTTATGATCGATGCAATCTTTTATTTCTAGTCGTTTCAAATCAAATGATGCGTGTAGCAATCAAGCAAAACAAATTCAAAAAAGGTTCAGCCATTCGTTATAGGATCATTTCAACTTCTTCTGGTACATTTTCCTTTTGGACGTTCTTCATTAGCTGAATCATAGGAGAGGAATGAGTGTATGGTGCAATTGAAGGAACTTGCGAACGAGCGTTTTTCTGCCTTGATCTGTATAGATCCATTTAATCAGCGAATTCGTTTGGATGATTATAGTGGACATGTGCGAGGTGTCATTCAGTCAGTTCTTCAGGAAGCAGCCGACTGTAAGGCGACGAAGGTCATTGTGAAAGTAAGGCGAGAGCATATGCCTCTTTTTTTAGAAAAGGGGTTCCGGCTTGAAGGTGTGTTTTCTCATTATTTTTTAGGAAGTGATGCGTACGGAATGTCGCTTTTTCTCACAGAAGATCGGATGAACAGCCCGTACTGGTTAAAGGAAGATGAAATGGTTGCATCGATTCAAGCGAAGCCGATTAAAAAAGAGCCTGGTATGTGGCAGGATCATTATGTGATGAGGAAAGCTGATGGAAAGGATGTTCACAAGTTAGCGCAGCTCTATGATGCCGTCTTTGAGACGTATCCAACTCCTATGAACGAGGCGGATTATATCGAAAAGGTGATGGAGGAAGGGACTGTATTTTATGTCGTCGAACATGACAGTCATATCGTAAGTGCAGCATCTGCTGAGGTCAATGTGACGTATGGGAATGCAGAACTAACCGATTGTGCAACCCTTCCCTCTTATAGAAAACTAGGATTCATGCATCATTTAATTGTCGCACTTGAAAAAGAGCTTCAATCTATGCAGATCTATGTCTTTTATTCGCTTGCGCGAGCGTTGTCTTATGGGATGAATCAAGTATTCTATCAACTGGGCTATACGTATACAGGGCGTTTCCAAAACAACTGTTATATTTTTGACAAAATAGAAGATATGAATCTATGGGTGAAAACGCCGAATGAATCATGAGATGGTTCTCATCTGATCAAGGAGACCAGAGAGGCGGTAAGCCATGATACTTAGCTGTAGCTTCATCCGATCGTCAGTAGATTTGAGGCTGCAGCCTGTTCTCGTTTCAATTTGTTTCAGCCGATAGCTTAACGTATGCCGGTGGATAAACAACTCTCCGGCAGATTTTTGAATGTTTTCATTGTGGGCCAAATACACTTCGAGTGTATGGATGAGATCAGCCCCTTGTTTTTTTGTATAAAGTAACGGGCTTAACAGCTCTACGTAAAAATCGTGCAAATTCATGCCAGCCTCGTTCATTTCAAGAAGCATACCGTATAAGCCGAGCTTCTGATAATGTATGATGCTTTCATCTGTCTTTAGAAGAGGAAGAAGCCTTGCTGCATACTGGGCTTCTTTTGCACTTTTTGAAAATAGGCTGATCTGGTCATAGGCCTTGCCAATACCAATGATAATCGGGTGAAGGGGGAAAAAATAAGACCAAGTACTCCGGCACTCCTCTAATGCGTCATACCATGTTGTTTCTTGAAATGGTTTCTTCCCAGCCGGTGTCAGGACATAGATGGAATCGAGCCTTGCTTTGAGTAAGAAAGGAATCTGTCTCCGTTCAAATATTGATGTGAGTAATTGTGAAAGGCGTTGCACCATTTGATGATCGAGTTGTGTGTGCTGGTGTTGAAATTGAACATACATCACGACCTGCTCATCGCTTATATCATATTGGAGCTTTGTCGCTTGTTCGATGACATAGCTTTCTTCTGTATAATGCTGCTGCACAATGTCATCTAGCAGGTGCCCTTGTAGTTGATTTTCTGTCTCTTGGATGGCTTTTTGTTTCAGCCATTCAATCGCAAATACTGCCCCGGCGTGCTCGATGGCAATCGCGTCGAGATGATGCCATTCTTCTTTTTTCTTTAAAGACACAATAAACCCAAAAATATCACCCATTGCAATCACAGGACATGCCGCAAGTACAAACGCATCGCATGTATCATAGACGAGTCGCCCTTTTTCTTCCGCCTGTTTCAGAAGGGATGTCGTCTCAATCGGTTCACGATCCGTCAGAAAGCTTCCGGCAGGAGAATACGTCACATCATCATTCAAAAGACGAGCGGCTGTTTGATGTAGAAACACATCTAGAACCACGATATTTGCCGAAGTTAAAAGCGCCAGTTCATCCGTAATTTGTGTCACATTTTTATTGCTTACATTTAAATGGGTAAGTCTTTGATGAATGGCCGCTGAGTATTTCAGTTGGTGGAGTTGACTGCTGACGATTTGCTCTAATAAAGCTTTCGTAATGTCTGAGAAATTGACATGTGCAGGAATCTCGATGAGCGGAATGCCACTGTGATTGGCTGCCTGTATGAGGGACGGGGGAATCTCCGTTAAGTACACCCCTTTATAAATCGCAATCGCCGATAGACGATGAGATTGGATCAATTGCACAAGCCATTCTCGTCTATCCTCATCCTCGGCAAGCCCGAAACCCGTGGTGACAAGTAACTCACCTTCAGAAAGTCTAGATATGTCTTCAATAATTTCCACAATGGTTACCCACTGAATCAGTCGATCTAGTCCGTTTTCTCCAGCAAGCAGTTTTGTTTCCTTCATGGCATCGAGCGAGAGTGCCTCTTTCACGAGAATCGCCATAGACTCTTGACCTCCTTTTGAACACAGTTATACACGATGTATAAAAAATGCATGCGAAATTCGGGCATGTGGCGAATGGAGGATGACAGCCCTCTTGATTAAGCTAATCTTATACCAAGTATACAAAATTTTCTTGCGATTCATGTAAAAAGAAACGGACAGCTGCTGACGAGAGAGGGAGGAATGACAGAGTGGAGATCCGGGATTACTTAATCAAACCGATGTTGAATCATAATTATCCTGTGGCTGTGAAAGGAGAGGGGATTTACTTATATGATCGGGACGGAAAAAGATATATAGACGGTTCATCTGGTGCTGTTACCGCAAGTATTGGACATGGCATACAAGAGATTATTGATGCCATGACAGAGCAAGCGAAAAAGGTGAGCTTTACGTACAGGTCGCAATTTACAAATGAACCAGCAGAAGAACTTGCCTATGAATTAAGTACACTTTGTCCAGGGAATCTGAATTGGTCATTTTTTGTGGGAAGCGGGTCAGAGGCAACGGAGACTGCGATGAAAATAGCGATTCAGCATTGGCAGGAGCAAGGAAAGACCGAAAAGAATCACATCATCTCAAGGAGGATGAGTTATCATGGCATCACACTCGGGGCACTATCAATGTCAGGCCATATTGCAAGACGAGAGCGATTTGAACCATTGCTTGAAAAACACCCAGTCCTTTCTCCACCATATGTTTATCGCTCATGGTTGCCAAAAGAAGAGCACAAGCAGGTGGAATGGTATGTACAGGAATTAAAAACCGTTATACAGCGTATAGGAAAAGAGAGGATTGCTGCTTTTATTGCAGAGCCAATCGTCGGAGCGGCGGGGGCGGCACTTGTGCCACCAGACGGATATTTTGAAGCGATGAAACGTGTCTGTGAGGAAAATGACATTTTACTCATTGCAGATGAAGTTATGACAGGCTTTGGGCGAACTGGGAAAATGTTTGCCATGGAGCATTGGGGCGTTGTACCAGATATTATGGTTCTCGGAAAAGGCATGAGTGCTGGGTATTCACCGATCGCAGCCACGGTATCAGCAGATCACGTGATCGACCCTATTCTCAAGGGATCAGGCGTGGTCATGGCAGGTCATACGTACAGTGCGAATCCGCTCTCGGCAGCTGTCTCGCTGGCAGTGATTCGATATATGAAAAAACATCAGTTGCCTGACCGGGCTGATCTGTCAGGTCGATATTTAATGAATGCTTTAAAAGAAGTGCAAGCCAACAGCTCGATCATTGGAGATGTAAGAGGGAAGGGGCTGTTAATCGGCATCGAATTTGTGGCTGACCGATTATCTAAAACCCCATTCCCTGCCCATGCACAAATGACTCATTTGGTCGTTGAGACGGCAAAGCAAAATGGATTGCTCGTTTATCCAGCAAGCGCAGGAGAGGATGGAGTGGGAGGAGCCGCCGTGATGATTGCGCCACCGCTATCCATTACGCAGCAAGAAATGGATGAACTCATTGATTTATTCAGGCAGACGATGGCGCAGGTCGAACAAGAAATAATCAATCAAGGGTTTTTCCCATCTGCCATGTAGGGGAGGAGAGAGCATGAACAAAACAGCGAGCTTTGACGACGTGATCACGCGTTTGCAGGATGGGATGACCATCATGTTTGGCGGATTTGGCGGAGTGGGATCCCCACCATCTTTGATCGAAGCCATCCTAGAAGCAAATATCAAAGACCTGACATTAATCGGGAACGATGCAGGGTTCCCGCAAATTGGGGTGGGTCCTCTCATCACAGAAGGGCGAGTGAAGAAAATCATCGCTTCCCATATTGGCTCAAATCCGGTAGCAGGACAGAAAATGCAAGAAGGTACACTAGATGTTTGTTTTTACCCACAGGGCATTTTGGCAGAAAAAATAAGGGCTGGGGGAATGGGGCTAGCTGGGATTGTGACAGATGTTGGGATGGACAGTATCAATTTAGACGAAAAGCAATTGGTGACAATAAACGGACAGGAATATATCCTTGAACCTTCACTGACGGCAGATGTGTCTATCGTCAATGCACGAAAAGCGGACGAAGCAGGAAATCTTGTCTTTGATAAAAGCGCACGGAATACAAACCCCATTGTGGCGATGGCAGGAGATTGGACCATTGCAGAGGTAGAAGAGGTTGTGCCGATTGGTGGGCTTCATCCAGAAGAAATTGTGACACCTGGCGTATTTGTAAACCAAATCGTCCAATCAAAAGGAGTGAACTGGACATGGGCATGGGAGACATCGATGTAAGGCACCGCATTGCAAAAAGAGCGGCGCAGGAAATTGAAGATGGCATGATTGTGAACCTTGGAATCGGAATTCCGACACTTGCGGCAGAATATATCCCTGCCCATTACCATGTGTGGTTACACGCTGAAAATGGCATTATGGGAGCGGGCGCCTCTCCTAAACAAGGAGAGGAAGATCCGAATTTGTGCAATGCAGGCGGTTTTCCGATTACGCTAAAGAAGGGCGGCTCCTATATGGACAGCACCACTGCATTTGGTATCATTCGAAAAGGAATGCTGGATATGACCATTTTAGGCGCACTTGAAGTAAGCAGTCACGGTGACCTTGCGAACTGGATTGTGCCAGGCAAACGAGTACCCGGTATGGGTGGGGCGATTGAGTTAGCGCAAAAAGCCAAAAAAGTGGTGGTGGTGATGAGCCATCTCGATAAGCATGGACAGTCAAAGATAAAATCAGCGTGTACCTTACCATTAACAGCCCCATCATGTGTGGATCTCATTATTACGGATATGGCAGTCATTGAGGTGAAGTCTCAGTTGTTAATCTTGCGTGAAGTCATGCCTCCGTTTCAGCCGGAAGACGTCATAAGGGCGACAGACGCTCCGTTAATGTTAGCGCCTGATGTCAAATCTGTTGTATAGAAAGGATGACCAACATGCAGCACACTCGGATGAAAAAATGGATGAGGGAACATCAGGAGGAGGCCATTAAGCTTCTCCAACAAATGGTGCAATGTGAGAGCACACAAGGAAATGAAAAAGGTGTACAGCAACTTGTGGCGGATCAACTTTCTGCAATTGGGTTTGATATAGACGTATGGGATATCGGCGATGATGATTTGCTAGAGCACCCTTATTTTTACTCACCTCGGCGTTCGTTTAAGGAGAGTCCGAATGTTGCTGGAAGATTAAAAGGTACAGGGGGTGGCAAATCGATTTTATTAAATGGTCATGTCGATGTTGTACCTGCAGGAGATTTGAAGCAATGGACATATCCGCCCTATAGTGGGCATATCATCAATGGGAGACTATATGGACGCGGGGCAACAGATATGAAAGGTGGAAACGTCTCTTTACTCTTCGCACTGATGGCGATTCGTGCTCTTCAAATACCGCTGAAAGGAGATGTGGTGTTTCATAGTGTAGTCGAAGAGGAGAGCGGAGGAGCAGGGACGCTTGCGGCGATACTCAAGGGGTATACGGCTGATGCAGCGATCATTCCAGAACCAAGTCACATGAAAATCTTTCCGATTCAACAAGGATCAAAATGGTTTAGGCTGCATATAAAAGGGCGGGCTGCACATGGCGGAACAAGATACCACGGCGTATCCGCAATTGAAAAGAGCACATTGGTTCTTTCACATATCGCGGCACTTGAAGAGGAGCGAAATAGACGTGTCACAGACCCGCTTTTCAACAACATACCTATTCCGATTCCGATCAATATCGGGAAAATTCAGGGCGGTGATTGGCCATCCTCTGTAGCAGACCTTGTCACAATGGAAGGAAGACTTGGGGTGATGCCGGGTGAGACTGTGATGCAAGCAGAAAAAGAATTAGAGCAATGGATGTCAAAACTTGCTGAAAAGGATGAGTGGTTTAAAGACCATCCGGTGGAGGTCGAATGGTTTGGTGCGAGATGGCTGCCAGGTTCCATTGATTCTCATCACCCGCTTCTAGAAATATTAAAAGCACAATACGAAGACGTTTTACAAAAGAAACCAAAGGTTGAAGCCGCTCCTTGGGGGACAGATGGCGGTTTGCTATCTCAAGCAGCCAATATCCCGGTCATTGTATTTGGGCCTGGAACAACAGAGCTTGCCCATTACCCAAATGAATCCATTGACATAGCACATGTGATAGAAGCAGCCGAAATTATCGCAGGCACAATCGTGAAATGGTGCGAAGTGGCAACGTGATGACAAAAACAAGGCATAAAAAGAAGGCTTGCTCACTCAGCCTTCTCTTTCTGTGTGCTCTGCTGTTCGCACATATACGTCACTGGACAAAAACGAAGAATACCAGAAGCCATCTTCATTCCACCAAGCATGATGGAAAATAGCATCATTTTACACCACGGTTTTCTTGTATAAATAGATCCAGCCACAGTACATATCGTCATGCCACATGCAATTCTGATCAGCGCTTCCATTAAGCCTATATTAGGTTTCATCATCTTGCACCTCCTTTTTAAATTATTTAAAGTATAAATTCAATAAATTGTAACGATTGAGTAATGCGTAACAAGGTTCCTTATGTTACGATAGGGCTAATACAAATGAAGGAGAGTATGTGAATGTCCGAACGTACTTTTAATTGGAGAAACAATGACATCCGCACACAAATCGATGTAGTCGACTCAAAAATCGTGCCAACACTCCTTTTAACGAATGGACTTGTGCTAAACCCGTTTCTGAGGCAATGGGTGAAGGCAAATATTTGGATACATGATGATCGAATTGTTTATGTCGGAGCAGAGCTTCCTCAAAATAAATTAGCAAAACGTGTCATTGATTGTGAAGGAAAATACATTGTGCCTGGTTATATCGAACCTCATGCACATCCGTTCCATATTTATAATCCCCAATCACTTGCAGAATATGTGTCCCAATTTGGCACGACAACAATGGTCTGTGATAACTTATTTCTACTCTTGCAAAGCAACAAAAAGAAAGCGCTTTCGACTCTTTGTGAGCTTAAAAAGCAGCCATTTCAATATTTCTGGTGGTCACGGTATGACCTTCAAACAGAAGTGCGATATGAAGATGAGATGCTTCCAGTGAACTATCGAAAGGAATGGATTGATCACCCTGACGTTATTCAAGGCGGAGAATTAACAAGCTGGCCAAGGTTGATGGATGGTGATGATCTCATTTTATATTGCATGCAAGAAACGAAAAAGCAGAGAAAACGAATTGAAGGTCATTTCCCTGGCGCTTCTGAGAAAACGCTAACAAAAATGAAGCTGTTTGGAGCAGACAGTGATCATGAAGCAATGAATGCAGATGATGTGCTAAAACGCTTGTCACTTGGCTACTATGTGTCATTGCGTCATTCTTCCATTCGACCTGATTTGGTCACCATCTTAAGAGAACTGCATGAGCGTGACTTTAGGCAGTATGACCACTTTTTCTATACAACAGATGGAGCTGCTCCTCATTTTTATGAGGAAGGCATGATCAATCGTTTGATTTCACTTGCACTTGAAGAAGGTGTACCTATCATCGACGCGTATAATATGGCGACATTTAACATTGCGAAATACTATCAAATGGACGATTTATTAGGCGTAGTCGGACCTGGAAGACTCGCATCTGTGAACATTTTAGATGATCCGGCGAACCCAAATCCTGAGACGGTGATATCCAAAGGCGTTCTTTTGAAATTAGAAGGTGAACATCAGCATCAATTTCAAGAAACGAAATGGGAAAATGGTGGACTTGTGCCGTTAGACTTAGGCTACGATTTAACGATGAGCGATTTGCAATTCTCTATGCCACTTGGTGTTAAAATGAGAAATGCCGTGATTATGGAGCCTTATACAGTGGAGATTGATAACTCTGTGAACCAGCTATCGTGTGATCATGACCAAAGCTTCTTTAGCCTCATTGACAGAAAAGGCGAGTGGCGTGTGAATACGATGCTAAAAGGATTTGCTAACAAGGTGCAAGGCTTTGTGAGTTCTTTTTCAACAACTGGTGATATTCTAGTCATTGGAAAAAATAAAGAAGATATGATGCTGGCGCATAAGCGTATGAAAGAAATTGGTGGCGGAATTGTGCTTGCCGAAAACGGAAAAATTCTACATGAAATCCCACTCCAATTGGCTGGATGTGCATCGGCTGAACCGTTTGAAACAGTTCTAAGGCAGGAACAAACATTACGTGAATTGCTCATTGAGCGGGGTTATCCATTCGATTGTCCTATTGATACGCTCGTCTTTTTCCAAAGTACACACTTGCCGTATATTCGAGTGACACCAAGGGGAATATTTGATGTCATGAAAAAAACTGTACTCTTTCCGTCTATAATGCGTTAAAATATAACAGAGTGGGGTAGCACCTATCCTTTCTATTGTAATAGGTGAGGTGAGACCGTTTTCCACAGATGTTAATAGAGCAAAGGGCTTTGATATGACAAACGACGTGCCCTATTGTAAAATGAATCGGTCGGCCATGCTGACCAATCAAACATAAGTAAATGAATGATTGGCAAGACGGGGCATATGTGTGATGTCTCGTCTTGTTTTCAACACATACTGTATTTAGGGCAAATCCAACTCAAGCAGAAGTCTCCTGATATCGGAAGCAAACAAGTTTGTTAGATGATCGCACAAGGAATATGACAAAACTTGTCGAATTTGTTTACGATAAAGAAGCTTCGGCTTACGAAAGAACCTGACAACCTGTCAGGATTCATTCAAAGTTCATTGCTGAGATTGAAAAAATAGTCAGGAAAGATACCGCTTTCTTCAATGTGAGTTTTGAGCGGTGTGTGAATAGTAAAGGAGAAGATGAATAAAGATGCAAATTGATAAATTAAGGGGCAAAAGCTTAGATCAGTTATTCAACTCCATCTTATCCCTTAAAGACCTGGAAGAATGCTATCGTTTCTTTGATGACTTGTGCACCATCAATGAAATCCAATCTTTATCACAGCGTCTTGAAGTAGCTCGTATGCTACGCGAGGGAAATACGTATCATAAAATTGAAACGGAAACCGGTGCGAGTACTGCGACCATCTCCCGTGTCAAACGCTGCTTGAACTATGGAAATGATGCTTATACGATGGCACTTGACCGTGTAGCAGAACAACAGACAAACGACGAAACAAAATAAGTCAGCTTTCACTGTAAACACATCTGTTTGACAAAAATGGATGTGTTTACAGTTTTTTTATGTCATCGGATGCTTTCTATTCCTTTAGCTCGCCAATAAACCACCATTCATTTTCTTCCTGAAAGCCGTCTTCCTCCATGATGATTTGTTTGAAGCCTGTTGTTTCCCAACCTTGAGGGATAGATAACGACCATTCTGTTTGAAGGTTTCTGTGATCTGAGAGGGGAATCCATTTTTGATATTCATTGTTTCTATTGAAGAAATTTTTAAAATAAGAATCCCCTTTAAACACAATGATTTGTGACCACCATAATCCAGGAAGATCTACTGCGACCACGACACGATAACGATCTCCGTCCTTTGGCTTTAATTCAATGAGATGTTTGGCTCTATCTAAAAGTGTTTGAATACATAGTCGTTTGATCTTTTGGGGTGTATTGTGCGAACCAATAAAGTCTTGTGCAACTGGTAGAGGTAAGTGCCAATACCCATGATGGCATTCTTCCGGAAACGTCAGCGTCCGTGCTTCTATCCGTCTGATCATCTGATTCGTCTTTCGTTTCATACCTCGAACTTTTTTTTCACGCAAACTCGTTCTCCTCTTTTCTGTTCTTTCTTGATTCATGTGTAGAACATCCAACTGCCGTGCCGTGTTTATAAACGAAGAGGTGGGGGAACATACAAATAAGAACAAATGGGGAGGGAACATTGATGAATAAACGTCCAAGAAATGCGTATGTACTGGCAGGATTAGGTGTTGGAGGTGCGGTGTTTTTAGCCGTTAAAAATAAACAGCATCTTAAAAAATGGGCAAGCATGTTAAAATCAGAACCAAAAGTGTCCGAAAAAGCCGGTCACCCCGATCCGATGGATATTCAAGATAACAAGATGGTTGATGAAGGGGCAATGACATCAGTCCATTATTTTAACGAAGTGAGACAATAAACGCAAAAACCGTTTTGACATGTTCAAAACGGTTTTTACTTTAACAGGGCTTTATATTTCAATTGATCGACAATATCAAATCCGATAAAGCCTTCGTGATCTGGCTTTGAAAAGTGGAAGTCGACTCCTGAAAAATGATAGGTTGATAGAATGTTTTGCTCTGTAAAGCGCAAGGAATACATATCGTCTTGAACCGGAGTGTGATGAAGAACATCTGCTTCTTCTGCAAATAGCTCCAAGCCAACGATTCTATGATTATGATCGATGTCTACGTTGATGCATTCATTGGTGTCTAACTCAATCGTTTCGTTTATCTTCAACCGTTTTAAACCCGGAATGACATAGATGTATCCAATATCTATTTTTCTCTCATATGTAATGGTTCTTTTCATTAGGTCACCTGCTTGATAGAAGTATGGTGATCATTATAAGATGAAATGATTGACAATTCAAATGTAAGATAAGTATACATCAGCTGATCACGAAACCTTCGTCTTTTGGAAATGGAGAATCAAGCATGATCGATTTGTTTTTTAGCATCGTGGATCTTGTTTGTACTGAGGCATAAAAGGCTTGAGAATAAGCTGGATGTAAGTATCCTCATGTTGGTGGCAGCCACGATCTACTTTGTTGATATGAAATGGGTGTTGATCGTACTTCTCGTCTTCACATTTGGCTATTTCATAGTGAAATACGTGCTGAAATCTTCAAAGGAATAACAAACAAGACAACAGGATGGTGTTGTCTTGTTTTATTTTTGCGAAACCAAGCCCTATTTTCAAAAGAATGAAACTTTTAACTAAAGGATGATACCCATTTTTTGCAGTCACTGATTTTGGTATAATGTTTAAATGGAATGAAACGAATGGAGGAACGTTTTTCATGTATGATGTTACCGAGTGGAAGCATGTCTTTAAACTCGATCCAAATAAAGAGATAACTGATGAACAGTTAGAAGCGATTTGCGAATCTGGTACGGATGCCATTTTGATTGGCGGCAGTGACAATGTGACGGAGGATAACGTGTTGCACCTCATGTCAAAAGTGCGCCGATTCCTTGTGCCGTGTGTACTTGAAATCTCGACACATGAGATGATTGTGCCAGGGTTCGATTTGTATTTTATTCCGAGTGTGTTAAACAGCTCTCATCCAGATTGGATTGTGGGACTTCACAAGGATGCGATGAAGGAATACGGTGATCTCATGTCAATGGAAGAAATTGTGCCGGAAGGGTATGTCATTTTAAATAAAGATTGTAAAGCAGCCAAGCTGACAGACGCTCATACTGCGTTGGATATAGATGATGTTCGGGCATATGCAAGGGTGGCAGAGCATCTAATGAAACTCCCTGTTTTTTATCTGGAATATAGCGGGATGCTTGGAGATATAGAACTTGTCAAAGAAACAAAAGCGGTGCTTGAGGAAACGGTTCTATTTTATGGTGGTGGCATTCAGAACGCACAGCAGGCAAAAGAATTTGCACAGCATGCGGATGTGGTGGTTGTAGGAAATGTCATTTATGACAATTTTAAAGAAGCGCTCAAGACAGTTGATGCAGTCAAAAAAACATCATAGTCAAACAAGACGAAACGGGTTAGAATAGAACATAAGTTCGAATTGGCGGTGAATGAAATGAATGAAATATCGAATCATCTATTAGAAGGGCTAAATGATGCCCAAAAAGAAGCGGTGAAAGCAACAGACGGTCCGCTTTTATTAATGGCGGGCGCAGGAAGTGGTAAAACACGGGTCCTCACCCATCGTATTGCGTACTTAATGGCAGAAAAGCATGTGGCTCCATGGAACATTTTGGCGATCACGTTTACGAATAAAGCAGCACGAGAAATGCGTGAGCGTGTACAAGCCATTTTGGGACCTGGTGCAGATGAGATTTGGATTTCCACATTTCATAGCATGTGTGTCCGTATTTTAAGACGAGATATCGATCGAATTGGCGTGAACCGTAATTTCTCCATTTTAGATACATCTGATCAGCTGTCCGTGATTAAGAATATTTTAAAAGAACGAAACATCGATCCTAAAAAGTTTGACCCGCGCAGTATTTTAGGGTCTATTAGTAGCGCAAAAAACGAACTCATTGATGCAGAGGAATATGCCAAAACAGCAGGAGATTTTTACGATCAAGTTGTAAGTGATGTGTATTCAGATTATCAAAAACGATTACTGAAAAACCAGTCGCTTGATTTTGATGATTTGATTATGATGACGATTCGCTTATTTGAACGTGTTCCCGAAGTATTAGAGCATTATCAGCGGAAATTCCAATACATTCATGTGGATGAGTATCAGGATACAAACAGGGCGCAGTACATGCTTGTGAAACTACTCGCTCAGCGTTTTCAAAATATATGTGTAGTTGGAGATTCAGATCAGTCGATTTATCGCTGGCGTGGAGCGGATATTACAAACATTCTTTCCTTTGAAAAAGACTATCCATCCAGTGAAGTCATTCTTCTTGAGCAAAATTACAGATCTACAAAACGGATTTTACATGCTGCAAATACGGTCATTCAAAACAATGCAAACCGTAAACCAAAAAACCTTTGGACAGAAAATGATGAAGGAGCGAAGATAGCCTATTACCGAGCAGATAACGAATTCGGTGAGGGGCAATTTGTCGCTGGAAAGATTCGTGAGCTTCATCAAAATGGAAAGCGTACATTATCCGATTTTGCCATCCTCTACCGGACGAATGCCCAGTCTCGTGTGATTGAGGAAACATTACTGAAGGCAAACATTCAATACAACATTGTCGGCGGCACGAAGTTCTACGACAGAAAAGAAATCAAGGACATTTTGGCGTACCTGCGACTTGTCGCAAACCCTGATGATGATATTAGTTTTGCACGGATAGTTAACGTACCAAAGCGCGGTATCGGTGCGACATCTGTAGAAAAAATTGCAGCATATGCAGAGATGAACGATTTATCAATGTTTGAAGCACTTGGTCAAGTGGACTTCATTGGACTTGGTGCAAGGGCAGCGAATGCACTTGATGAGTTCAAACAGCTCATTGATCAAATGACGAACATGCAGGACTATTTATCTGTCACAGAATTAACAGAAGAAATTTTAGAAAAAACAGGCTACCGTGAAGCGCTGAAGGTTGAAAAGACCATTGAAGCACAAAGCCGATTAGAAAACATTGACGAGTTTCTATCTGTTACGAAGAACTTTGAAGAGCAAAATGAAGACAAATCACTAGTGACCTTCCTGACAGACCTCGCCCTTGTCGCAGATATTGATAAGCTGGATGAGAATGAGGAAGAAGATCAGGATGCCGTCATCTTAATGACTCTTCACGCCGCAAAAGGTCTAGAATTCCCTGTTGTGTTCTTAATGGGGATGGAGGAAGGTGTCTTCCCGCATAGTCGTTCTTTAATGGAAGATGCCGAGATGGAAGAAGAACGCCGTCTGGCTTATGTCGGTATTACTCGAGCCGAAGAAGAGCTTTACTTATCGAGCGCGAAGATGAGAACACTATTCGGCCGAACGAATATGAACCTTGAATCAAGATTCATTCGAGAAATACCAGCCGATTTATTGGACAACCTAAATGAGAAAAAAGAAACGAAAACACCGTTTGGCCAAACAAGAGAGAGACCACAAAGACGCGGACCTGTCTCAAGACCTCAAACACAAACGATTCAAAACACAGGTGCCGGCAGTATTGGCTGGGCTGTGGGCGATAAAGCAGCCCATAAAAAATGGGGCGTTGGGACGGTAGTGAGTGTGAAAGGTAGCGGAGATAGTACAGAGCTTGATATTGCCTTCCCAAGTCCAACAGGCATAAAGCGACTCCTCGCAGCATTTGCGCCAATTGAGAAGCAATAAGACATAACGATCATAAAATGGTTGAAAGGAAGAAGCAGATGGAAAAAGAAGCAGCGAAACGCCGGATCGAGGAACTTCACCATATCTTGAATCAATACAACTATGAATATCACACACTGGATCGTCCAAGTGTTCCTGACGCTGAATATGATGAGCGAATGCGTGAGCTGATCTCTCTTGAGGAGGAGCATCCTGATTTAAAATCGCCGGATTCACCTTCACAACGAGTAGGGGGCGCTGTTTTAGATGCCTTCCAAAAAGTACGTCACGGTACACCAATGCTAAGTCTTGGAAATGCGTTTAATGAACAAGACCTTCTTGATTTTGACCGCCGAGTACGACAAGCAGTAGGTGACCAAGTGGCATACAATGTCGAGCTCAAAATTGATGGACTAGCTGTTTCTCTCCGTTATGAAAATGGCATGTTTGTTCGTGGTGCCACACGTGGTGATGGGACAACTGGTGAGGATATTACGGAAAACCTCAAAACGATTCGTTCCATCCCGCTGAAAATTCAACGCCCTCTTTCTATTGAAGTAAGAGGCGAGGCATTTATGCCAAAACCTTCTTTTGAAGCATTAAATGAAAAAAGAATACAAAACGAAGAAGAACCGTTTGCAAACCCGCGTAATGCGGCTGCAGGTTCACTTCGTCAGCTTGATACGAAAATTGCAGCGAAACGAAATCTCGATATATTCGTCTACAGTATAGCGGAGCTTGATGAAATCGGTGTAGAAACGCAAAGCGCGGGACTTGATCTCCTCGATGAACTTGGCTTTAAAACAAACAAAGAAAGACGGCTATGTCAGTCGATTGAAGAAGTCATTGAACTGATCGAAACACTGAAAACAAAGCGCGCTGACTTTGCATATGAAATCGATGGCATTGTCATCAAAGTCGATTCACTCGTTCAGCAAGAGGAGCTTGGCTTTACAGCCAAAAGTCCTCGATGGGCAGTGGCGTACAAATTCCCAGCAGAAGAAGTTGTGACGAAGCTCATTGATATTGAATTAAGTGTTGGACGGACAGGTGTCATCACCCCAACAGCGATACTAGAACCGGTCAAAGTAGCAGGAACGACTGTGCAAAGAGCCTCACTTCATAATGAAGATTTGATTAAAGAGAAGGATATTCGTCTATATGATCAAGTCATTGTGAAAAAAGCTGGCGACATTATCCCAGAGGTGGCGGGTGTCCTTGTTGATCAGCGTACAGGTGAAGAAAAGCCATTTCATATGCCGAGTGAATGTCCAGAATGTCAAAGCGAACTTGTCAGAATCGAAGGCGAAGTCGCTTTAAGATGCATCAACCCGGAATGTCCTGCCCAAATTCGCGAAGGACTGATTCACTTTGTCTCTCGAAATGCGATGAACATTGATGGTCTAGGTGAGCGGGTCATTACCCAGCTTTTCAAAGAACAGCTTGTGTCACGAGTGTCAGATCTCTATCGATTAACGAAAGACCAGCTCATTCAGCTAGAACGGATGGGTGAGAAGTCAGTCGATAATTTACTGCGTTCCATTGAGCAGTCGAAGGACAATTCACTTGAGCGCCTATTATTTGGTCTTGGCATTCGCTTTATTGGCTCAAAAGCGGCCAAAACCTTGGCTACGCATTTTGAACACATCGATCAATTGAAACAAGCAACGAAAGAACAATTACTCGAAGTAGATGAAATTGGTGAGAAAATGGCAGACGCCGTCGTCACTTATTTTGAAAAAGAAGAAATACTCGATCTTCTGAATGAACTGAAAGAGCTTGGGGTGAACATGAGCTACACAGGACCAAAGCCGGTGAAAGCAGAAGAAAGTGATTCTTACTTTGCAGGAAAAACAATTGTTCTCACAGGGAAACTAGAGCATATGTCTCGAAACGAGGCAAAAGCCGCGATCGAAGCACTTGGCGGTAAATTAGCAGGTAGTGTCAGCAAAAAGACAGATTTGGTCATCGCCGGTGAAGCAGCTGGAAGTAAACGAACAAAAGCAGAAGAACTCAATATCGACATATGGGACGAAGCGAAGATGCTAGAGGAGCTAAAGAAATAAGAGGAGTGTTTTCTATTGAAAAAGTTGTTATTGCTGCTGACCATACTCACACTGGTATTGTCAGCGTGTGCACCTTTTGGGGGAAATGACGAAGAAGAGGTCACACAAAAGACGGAAGAGACGAAAGAAACAGCGATCATCCCTATGTACAATATCTCTGACTCCTACTACAAAATGGTGCTGCCATTTAAACAAGGTGCAGCAAGAGGATTAACAGCAGAGCGTCTCAATACGCGCTTAGATATTGATGAATTTGAAACAGGTCTTATGCGCTTGGCGACAGAATCATTTAATACAAATGACTACTTGTTCCAAGAAGGACAGCACTTAGATGAGGATACAGTTTTGAGCTGGCTGGCACGCAAAAAGACAGGCAATGATTTGAAAAAAGCTGAAAAAGAGGACGAAAACTTCAAAAACCTTGGCTTAAACCCAGCACTCCCAAGCTCCGGTTCAACCAAGGACAAAAATGAAAACAGTCCAATCTTTTTAGCATCCATGCTAGAACATAATTACTTGATTCGAAAAGATAAAAATAGTTTACAGCTTGGTGGAGTCGTGATTGGTCTTGCACTAAACTCTGTATACTACTATCGTGAAAACATTGGTGATCCACAGCAGGAAGTCACAATTGATTCATCGAAAGATTCAAAGAAACTGTTGGCAGAAGGTGAAAAAATCGCTGAACAAGTGATCAAACGAATTCGCCAAATGGACGGTTTGCAAAAAGTCCCTGTGATGATTGCCCTATATAAACAGGCACCGAAATCATCCATCGTTCCAGGGAACTTTATCGCAAAAACCGATGTGAAAGCAGGCTCATCTGATATCGGCAACTGGGATACGGTGGAAGAAGAAAATGTATTTTTCCCATCCGATAACGCCAAAAGTAACTACAAAGATGATTCAGAACGATTTGACCGCTTCAAAACAAAAGTAGAAGATTACTTCCCGAATTACACAGGAGTAGTAGGGAAAGGCTTCTATAAAAATGGAAACCTTCAAAAGATGAAGATTGAAATTCCAATGCAGTTTTATGGGAAAACAGAAGTAGTCGCGTTCACACAATATTTAACAGGTGAAGTGATGGATTACTATAAGAGCACAAATATAGAAATCAACATCACATCTTCTGATCAACAAGAAGCCTTGATCACCAAAAATGTGGAAGACAAAGAACCGACAATCCATATCTATGACTAATTAAAACCGCCTTTGGCGGTTTTTTTTATCAAAAGAAGGAATTTCCAATCGATTGTCAAAGTAAGTGAAGAAACCAATATGAAAGGCTGGTATGTTGATGCTCGTATAAATGCTGATCACCGTCATTCCTTATTTTAAAAAGACGAAAAAGGAGAATCAGCATGCATAAAGAAGTAAAAGCACGATATGAAGAACATCAAGTCTTAAAGAAGGCAGCTCAATTATATGATTTTCAGCCAGACCAAATCACACTTTTAGGTGATGCAGAAAACTATGTGTACGAATATCAGGCACAGAATGGCGAGTCTTATATCTTAAAGATTACCCATACAATTCGCCGTTCACGCACATACATTTTAGGCGAAATGGACTGGATTCAGTATTTGTCTCAACAAGGAGTCGCAGTGGCAAAACCTGTCCTATCAACAGATGGGAATATCGTTGAAGCCGTTCAAGATCAAAAAGGGGGCGCATTTTTGCTTCGGGTGTATGAAAAGGCACCAGGCAGAAAGGTGAACGAATCTGATTGGAATGGCACGTTGTTTCAAACGCTAGGCGAATATACAGGAAGAATGCATCGATTAACAAAGCAATACCATGTCAAGGATGCCCTTTATAAGCGTCAAGAGTGGTATGAAGAGGAGCAACTGAAGCTTGAACGATATATTCCTGCACAACAAACGGTCGTCCTGCAACGGAAAAATGAACTGATGCAAAAGCTTCTTACCCTTCCGACATCGAAGGATGACTATGGACTGGTGCATGCAGATCTGCATCATGGGAATTTCCATTATCATCAAGGAGAGATTATTGCATTTGATTTTGATGACATTGGCTATCACTGGTTTGTGAATGACATTAGTATATTGCTTTACAATGTCCTTTGGTATCCTGTGATTCCTTATGAGAATAAAGCTGAATTTACTGCTGAATTTATGAGTCATTTTCTAAAAGGCTATCGCAAGGAGAATGAGCTTGATGACGCATGGCTAACGGTGATCCCTGATTTCCTCATGCTGCGACATCTGCTTATTTACGGGCTTTTACATCAAGCATTTGATCTCCAAACGATGGATTCGAACGAAAAGGCCATGCTCTCGCAATTTCGAAAGGACATTGAACAGAATACACCCATTACTCCTTTTGATTTTGGACAATTGGCACGATAAATGAAAAAACCCCCTGCTGACGTGAAAAACAGCAGGGGGTTTTGTTTACATCGTATCACATTTTACGCCAATAACGCCTTCTAGCTCTTTAATATCAAAATACACATCAGTCGTATAACGGTCCTTATGTACCCGGACGCGTACTTCCATGATTGGATAATCTTTTTCCTTCAAATCATCAATTCGAACGGAATGAATGCGGATATTGAGTGCTTTCATCTCTTTCAAGATGTCTGTCATCCGGTTTCTATCAGAAAGAGACATTCTGACACGAATTTCCTTTTCCTGTAGGCGAATTGGTCCAATCCGTTGGAAAAGCCACGGGAGGAACTCGACGCTGACTAGAATAAAGAACAAACTGAGAAAGGCCTCCTTATAAAAACCTGCACCTGTCGCAACCCCAAGTCCTGCTGCGCCCCATATCATCGCGGACGTCGTGAGACCTGAGATGACGTCATTACTTTTTCGAAGAATCACACCTGCTCCAATAAAACCAACACCAGATATAATTTGCGCCGGTAACCTGAGTGGGTCCATTTGAAGCTTAGAGACTCTAGGGAAATTGTAGGCTGCATCAATGCTGATGATAGTTAATACGCAGGAGCTGACAGCAATGACAATACACGTTTTTAAACCAAGTGGCTTTTTCTTCAGCTCACGTTCAAGCCCGATGATTAAACCAATTAAGGTCGCCACGGCTAATTTTAAGACAGTATCCCATTCCATTGCCCCAAACATGCGTATCGCTCCTTTTCTTTTGATGTATGTACGTTTGACATCATGTATATGATCATCTCACAGCCCATATGGCTGCACAACTCTTATTTTATTCAGAATGGACGGAAAGAAAAGCTTTTTCTCTTAAATAAAAAAAGAGTCATCCGCATCATGCAGATGACTCTAAATATTTTGCTATTTTGTTCCTTTTTCAAGAAAGCCTTCCATTTTGTCAAATAGCTGTTTAGAAGCTGTGGAAGGTTTACTTGTCAGCAGGCTGACTAATATTGCAGTTAGACCGCTTAAAATAAATCCTGGAACCATTTCATATAAACCTGTTAGATCATTTAACCCAGTTGAAATCCAAGTTAAGACGACAACAGCCCCAACAATCATCCCTGCTAAAGCACCATGATGATTCATTCGTTTCCAATAGAGACATAATAAAATGACTGGACCAAATGAAGATCCAAATCCTGCCCACGCATAACCGACAAGATCAAGAATTGTATCACTTGGGTTCAGTGAGAGACAAAGGGCAATCACTGCAATGACCAAAACAGACATTCGACCAATCATAACAAGTTCTTTGTCTGATGCTTTCTTTCGATAAAATGTGTGGTACAAATCTTCTGTCAGTGCACTTGCTGTGACAAGTAGCTGAGAAGAGATCGAACTCATAATCGCAGCTAAAATGGCAGAAAGTAAAAATCCAGTAATATACGGATGGAACAGGACGTTAGAAAAGACAATAAAGATGGTTTCAGGGTCAGCAAGATTTGTACTTGTTTCATGTACATAAGCGACACCGACTAATCCGACAGAAAGTGAACCAATGATGGACACAATCATCCAGCTCATGCCAATACGACGAGCAGGTTTTAAATCTTTAACAGTTGTAATGGCCATAAATCGAACAATGATGTGCGGCTGTCCAAAGTAACCAAGTCCCCAAGCCAAGAAGGAAATAATGCCAATGACGCTCGTTCCTCTAAAAATATCAAGCAATTTTGGGTCAATTTGTTGAATATCCTGGAATGTGGCAACAGGTCCACCTAACTCAGTAAAGGCAACGATCGGCACGAGCACTAATGCTAAAAACATAATAGCTCCTTGAACGAAATCAGTTAAGCTAACTGCTAAAAAGCCGCCGAATAATGTATAGATCACAACGATACTAGATGTTAAGATTAAGCCGAACATATAATGGGCGCCAAACGCCGATTCAAATAAACGTCCGCCCGATACCATACCTGATGAGGTATAAAGTGTAAAGAAAATCAAAATAATGATAGCTGAGACTGATTTTAACAAGGTTGAGGACTCTTTAAACCGTTTGTCGAAAAAATCTGGAATCGTGATGGCATCATCTGCCACTTCTGTGTATGCACGCAAGCGAGGCGCCAAAAATAAATAATTTAAGTAAGCACCACTAATTAATCCAACCGCTAGCCATCCAGATGAAAGCCCTGTTGTATACATGGCACCAGGAAGTCCCATAAGCATCCAACCACTCATATCAGCAGCACCAGCAGATAGCGCGGTCACATAAGGACCTAATCCTCGTCCGCCTAACATATAATCAGTTAAATTATTGGTTCTTCTAAAAGCATACCAACCAATCGCAAGCATTCCGATAAAGTAAACAGTTAAAGAAATTCCCACTTCAATATTCATGTTTCCACATCACCTTTTTCTTATGAATTTGATGTCACACTCAAACAACATTGATCAAATCTGGCTGCTCACTGCTATGGTTACATAACCTACCAAAGTATTACCTAGTGATCAACCTACTTAAACCACATCTCAAGATAGAAAAAACGTGTGTAACGTTGATAAGTATGTATATGTAAGCGTTTGCAAAAATAAACAAAAGTAAAAATTTTCTGAAAATAAAACAAGCCCTTTTCAAGGATTTACACTTTTGATGTAAACAAATGGTGCACCAAGGGAAAAAGGCTTACACATACTACGGTAAATTTGCTTTAGAACAGTAAAATTTGATATGATAAAGTGTATATGACTTATGATCATGACCATCAACACGCATCATTTTTGGAGGTGAACCTGCATGTCAAGAATTTCAATAGAAGAAGTAAAGCACGTAGCGCACTTAGCGAGGCTTGCCATTACAGACGAAGAAGCTGAAATGTTTACAGAACAGCTTGATAGCATCATTACATTTGCAGAGCAATTAAACGAGGTTGATACGGAAAACGTTGAACCAACAACCCACGTATTAAAAATGAAAAACGTCATGAGAGAAGATGTTCCGAATAAAGGTCTTTCAATTGAGGCAGTCATGAAAAATGCGCCTGATCATAAAGACGGTTATATTCGTGTGCCATCTATTTTGGACTAAAGGAGGCCCGAGACATGTCACTATTTGATCACAAAATTTCTGAATTAAAAGAGCTTTTACATAAAAAGGAACTGTCTGTTTCTGATTTAGTAGACGAGTCTTATAAACGAATCAATGAAGTAGACGGAAAAGTACAAGCATTCCTTGCACTGGACGAAGAGAAAGCTCGTGCATATGCCAAGGAATTGGACGAGGCAGTAGGTGCAAAGGACGAGCTTGGCCTATTGTTCGGTATGCCGATCGGTGTAAAGGATAATATCGTTACAAAGGATTTACGTACAACAGCATCTAGTCAAATCTTGCAAAACTTCGATCCAATTTATGATGCAACCGTTGTGAACCGTTTAAGAGAAGCGGAAGCTGTCACAATCGGTAAATTAAACATGGATGAATTTGCAATGGGTTCTTCTACAGAGAACTCAAGCTATCAAGCAACGAAAAACCCATGGAATCTTAACACAGTCCCTGGGGGATCAAGTGGTGGTTCAGCAGCAGCGGTTGCAGCAGGTGAAGTACCATTCTCACTTGGATCTGATACAGGCGGTTCCATTCGTCAGCCAGCATCATTCTGTGGTGTCGTTGGTCTAAAACCGACGTATGGCCGTGTATCAAGATACGGTTTAATCGCATTTGCTTCATCATTGGATCAAATTGGACCAATTACTCGTAATGTAGAGGACAACGCCTATGTACTTCAAGCGATCTCTGGCGTTGACGAAATGGACGCAACGAGTGCAAATGTGGATGTGCCGAATTTCCTTTCTTCATTAACTGGCGACATCAAAGGTCTTAAGATTGCCGTGCCAAAAGAATATCTTGGCGAAGGTGTTGGAGAGGAAGCAAAAGAGTCTGTTCTTCAAGCATTAAAAGTATTAGAAGGACTTGGCGCGACATGGGAAGAGGTATCGCTCCCGCATTCTAAATATGCACTTGCGACTTATTACTTGCTATCTTCGTCAGAAGCATCAGCAAACCTATCTCGTTTTGACGGAATCCGCTATGGTTACCGTACAGAACAGGCAGACAATTTGCTTGATTTATACAAAAATACACGTTCTGAAGGCTTCGGTGACGAAGTGAAGCGTCGTATCATGTTAGGTACATTCGCTTTAAGTTCAGGATATTATGACGCGTACTATAAAAAAGCACAAAAAGTCCGTACGTTGATTAAACAAGATTTTGAACAAGTTTTTGAAAAGTATGATGTCATTATTGGACCAACAACACCAACTCCTGCATTTAAAATTGGGGAGAAAACAAGTGATCCTCTTACGATGTATGCAAACGACATTTTAACGATCCCTGTCAACCTTGCAGGTGTTCCAGGAATCAGTGTGCCTTGTGGATTTGCAAATGGTCTTCCGTTAGGACTACAAATCATCGGGAAGCACTTTGACGAAGGAACCGTTTATCGTGTGGCTCATGCATATGAACAAGCAACAGATCATCATAAAGCAAAACCTGAACTGTAAGGGGTGAAAACAATGAACTTTGAAACGGTAATTGGACTTGAAGTCCACGTAGAGCTAAAAACACAATCAAAAATTTTCTCAAGTGCGCCGACGCCATTTGGTGCACCTGTCAATACACAAACGAGTGTCATTGATCTTGGTTACCCAGGCGTACTGCCTGTCTTAAACAAAGAAGCAGTGAACTTCGCAATGAAGGCTGCAATGGCATTGAACTGTGAAATTGCAACAGACACAAAATTTGACCGTAAAAACTACTTCTATCCAGATAACCCAAAGGCATATCAGATTTCACAATTTGATAAGCCAATCGGTGAGAATGGCTGGATTGAAATTGAAGTAGACGGCAACACAAAACGTATCGGTATTACCCGTCTTCACTTAGAAGAGGATGCTGGAAAGCTAACGCATACGGGCGACGGCTATTCACTAGTGGATTACAACCGTCAAGGTACACCACTTGTTGAAATCGTATCTGAACCAGACATTCGCACACCTGAAGAGGCGTATGCTTACCTAGAGAAGCTAAAGTCTATTATTCAATATACAGGTGTATCTGATTGTAAAATGGAAGAAGGATCTCTTCGCTGTGATGCCAACATTTCTCTACGTCCAATCGGTCAAGAGAAGTTTGGAACAAAAACAGAACTCAAGAACTTGAACTCATTTGCGTTCGTACAGAAAGGTCTTGAATACGAAGAGAAGCGTCAAGAGCAAGTCTTGCTTTCTGGTGGTGTGATCGAGCAAGAAACACGCCGTTACGATGAAGCGACGAAAAAGACACTCTTAATGCGTATCAAAGAAGGATCTGACGATTATCGTTACTTCCCAGAACCAGATTTGGTTGAGTTATACATTGATGATGAGTGGAAAGAGCGTGTAAGAGCATCTATCCCAGAATTGCCAGATGAGCGCCGCAAACGCTATATCGATGAGCTTGGGCTACCTGCTTACGATGCCATGGTTCTGACGCTGACGAAAGAAATGTCCGATTTCTTTGAAGCCACCATTTCAGAAGGTGCAGAAGCGAAGCAAGCATCTAACTGGCTGATGGGAGAGGTATCTGCTTATCTCAACTCTGCCCAAAAAGAACTGGACGATACAAAGCTAACGCCTCAAGGGCTTGCTAGCATGATCAAACTCATCGAAAAAGGAACCATTTCCTCTAAGATTGCCAAAAAGGTATTCAAAGAGTTAATTGAAAATGGGGGAGATGCCGAAACGATCGTCAAAGAAAAAGGACTTGTCCAAATTTCTGACGAAGGGGCATTACTCAAATTTGTGACAGAAGCACTCGACAATAACCCTCAATCCATTGAAGACTTTAAAAATGGAAAAGACCGTGCGATTGGTTTCCTAGTGGGACAAATCATGAAAGCATCGAAGGGACAAGCCAACCCGCCGATGGTCAACAAGATCTTACTAGAAGAAATCAAAAAACGCTAAATATAAAAACCGCCTTGTCATCAGGCGGTTTTTTTTGTATTGACATCGGCACGGTCTTACCATAGATTCAGACCACCGCCGTATATCAATTCGAATATTCTTTTTTTATAATAAACATAAGCTGTAGGTCATGGTTTAAGAGAATAAGCGAAAATCGGTGAAATGTGAATCACTGGAGAAACAACTTTAACTGTTCAGCGACCCTTTGGACCGCTGGTTCCTCACATAAGTCTAAATTTGTGAGCATCCCTTGAATAACCGGTTTACGAGGCTCATCCTTCGCCAATTCCTCTTCAATGACTTCGATCGAGACGAGGGTGTCGTTAGATAGGAGATGCACCTGCTTTAGCTGGTGGAGCTCTTCGAGAAGAGAAACAGCATTAGGTGCTTCATCTTCCCATATGGACGGATTCAAAATGGGCTTACAATGAGAACGAAGAAGCCCTTGAACCAAATCATCAAAGCGATTGAGTATAAAGCAAGAGAGCGCGTCGAATGATAATGCCAACTGGTCGTGTAACAGCAGGATCTGTACATAGGATTGAATGATTCCTTGAATAATGACTGACAGGTCAGTCTTATATGGTTCAATGTCTTGTCCATAAGTGGCCAAAAGGGAGATTTGGATCTCATCATTCATTTGTTTTTTCACAGCGACAGAGTACTTTTTAATATGCTGGTTTTCCGGAATGGCATTCTCACTAAGGATTAAAATAATGAAATCCTTGTTCTCAGCAAAACGCTTAAATTGTTCTGCAATTTGTTTTTGTAAAATCTCTCTAGGGTCTAGATGCTGATTTTGTTTACGAACATTTTCAATCTCCTGCATAGACGTATCGATATAATATTCAAATGCACGATTGAATAGCTGGTCTTTTGATTTAAAATGCAAATAAAATGCGCCTTTAGATATGCCACATTCATCTGCGATTTCCTGAATGGTCGTAGAAGAAAAACCCTTTTTCGCAAACAATTGAATGCTTGTTTTTATGATTTTTTCTTTTTTTTCGTTCATGAAATAAGGCCCCTTCAGCTTTAGAATGTTACGTCAAACCCAAGTGAAATAGGTTGACGCCATTGTATATCTCCGTTTATTATGATATAGAATGACCAGTCAGTCAATACATGTAGGAAAATGGAGGACATAATGAATTCGATCATCAATTTTGTATTAAAGAATAAGTTCGCAGTATGGCTCATGACGATTATCGTAACAGTTGCTGGTCTATATGCCGGATTGAATATGAAACAAGAATCAATTCCGAATATCAATACGCCAGTCATTACGGTCTCAACAATGTATCCTGGTGCAACACCGGATGAAGTATCTGATAAGGTGACCGATCCCATTGAGAAGTCTATACAAAACCTCAGTGGAGTCAATGTGGTCACATCTAATTCTTTTGAAAATGCCTCTTCTATTCAAGTTGAATATGATTTCAACAAAGACATGGATGAAGCAAAGAAAGAAATTGAAGATGCCATTAGCAATATTACCTTTCCTGAAAATGCAGAAAAACCAAGAATCGCACGTTTTAGCATCAATGCAATTCCAATCTTAGCACTCAGTGTGTCGGGTGACAAAGAATCGTTAGAAGATCTAACGCAAAAAGTGGAAGATGTACTTGTTCCTTCACTTGAAGGATTAGACGGGGTTTCTTCTGTTGAAGCGTCAGGACAACAAATCAAAGAAGTTGAATTTTCATTTAAAGAAAAGAAAATGGAAGAATACGGACTAGATGAAGAAACAGTCCAAAACATGATCAAAGGGTCTGATGTGAATCTCCCACTAGGTTTATACACATTCGGCAATAAACAAAAATCAGTGGTCGTAGATGGCAACATTCTAAGTGTAAAAGATCTAAAGAACATGGAAATTCCTGTAGTGCCAAGTGCTGGAGCGACTCCTAATGCCTCAGCAAATACAGGAATGCAAGGACCAGAACAACAAGCAGCAGCGCAACAACAACCAGGGGCAGGAAGCGGCCAAGCTGTAGAACTACCAACAATTAAGCTTTCTGAGATTGCGGATATTAAAGTCGTCAAAGATGCTGAATCAATTTCTAGAACAAATGGAAAAGACAGCATTGGGCTTCAAATAGTGAAAGGTTCTGATGCCAACACAGTAAGTGTGGCAGAAGAAGTCACTAAAGAGCTTGAGAAGTTTAAGGAAGAACACAAAGGGATCAACATCAGCACAACATATGATCAAGCAGAACCGATCAAAGAGTCTGTTAGCACAATGCTTAACAAGGCAATCATCGGAGCGATTTTTGCGATCATTATCATTCTATTGTTCCTAAGAGATATTAAATCAACACTCATCTCTGTGATCTCGATCCCATTATCATTGCTGATTGCGGTTCTTATTTTAAATCAGCTAGATATCACATTAAATATTATGACGCTTGGTGCCATGACAGTCGCTATTGGGCGAGTGGTCGATGATTCAATTGTTGTCATAGAAAATATTTACCGAAGAATGGCATTGAAGGATGAACCTTTAAAAGGAAAAGCACTCGTCCGAGAAGCGACAAAAGAAATGTTTCTCCCAATCATGTCTTCGACAATTGTCACAATTGCGGTATTCCTACCGTTAGCACTTGTGGGTGGAATGATTGGTGAACTATTCATCCCGTTTGCGCTAACAATGGTATTTGCTTTACTTGCTTCACTACTAGTTGCCATTACGATTGTTCCAATGATGGCACACAGCTTATTTAAAAAGAACCTTTATGGAGCAACGAAAAAGGTCAAAGAACATAAACCAAGTAAGCTTGCTGGTGTTTATAGACGTATACTGAATTGGACACTTAACCATAAGTGGATTACATCAGGAATTGCCATTCTCATGTTAGTCGGAAGCTTATTCTTAGCACCACTTGTCGGTGTCAGCTTCTTACCACAAGAAGTAGAAAAGACAGCGATGGTGACATATTCACCTGAACCAGGACAAACGAGAGAACAAGCAATCGACGAAACGAAAAAAGCAGAAGAATACTTGATGAAACGAGACCATGTCAATACGGTTCAATATTCACTAGGTTCTTCTAATCCGTTAACAGCTACTGTAGGCGGTAACTCAAATGGTGCATTATTCTTCGTACAATATGATGAAGACACACCGAATTTTGAAAAAGAAAAAGAACGAGTGGTCAAAGCCTTACAAGACCGAGCATCTAAAGGAGAATGGAAGGCACAAGACTTCTCATCTGCTGGTGCGAGCAATACGGTGACGTACTATGTGTACGGTGACAAAGCAAGTGATATTGAAGGTACAGTGAAAGATGTAGAAAACATCTTAAAAGATGAGAAAAACTTGAAAAATGTCAGCACAAGTTTATCTGATAAATATGACGAGTATACGTTTCATGCAGACCAAGATAAACTGGCGAAGCTGGGCCTTACTGCTTCACAAATAGCACAGGCCATTGCGCCACAAAATAATGAAACGACACTTACAAAAGTGACCGAAGATGGCAAAGAAATTGATGTCAATCTTCAAACAGAAAAAGAAGAATATAAGAGCAAAAAAGATTTAGAAAATAAAAAGATCACAACACCGACAGGACAAGAAGTTCGAATTGGTGATGTGGTAAAAGTCAAAGAAGGTACAACAGCCAACACGGTCACAAAACGTGATGGAAAAATCTACGCAGAAGTATCTGGTGACATGACAACAGATAATGTAACAAGTGTCACGCAAGACGTCCAAAAAGAAGTCGATAAGCTCGACCTGAAATCTGGCGTAACCATTGACACTGGCGGCGTGAGTGCAGATATTGAAGAATCATTTACGCAGCTTGGACTTGCAATGCTTGCAGCCATTGCGATTGTCTATCTTATCCTTGTCATCACATTTGGCGGAGGTCTTGCACCGTTTGCCATTCTCTTCTCGCTACCATTTACAATCATTGGTGCACTTGTCGGGTTGTTTGTGGCAAAAGAAACAATTAGCTTAAATGCCATGATTGGATTGCTGATGTTGATAGGGATCGTTGTGACAAATGCGATTGTCCTCATTGACCGAGTGATTCGTAAAGAACAAGAAGGACTCTCAACAAGAGAAGCTTTACTCGAAGCAGGAACAACAAGATTACGTCCAATCTTAATGACGGCCCTTGCGACGATTGGTGCCCTTCTACCATTAGCATTAGGTTTCGAAGGTGGAAGCCAAATCGTATCAAAAGGATTAGGTGTAACCGTCATCGGTGGATTAACAAGTTCGACCCTTCTTACATTGGTTATTGTACCGATTGTGTATGAAATTTTAAGCAAATTTAGACGTAAGAAGAAATACGCAGAAGAAAAGTAAAAGAAGCGCCCCGTGAATGAACGGGGCGTTTTTCATTTGGAAATCTGACAAACTGCTTTTCTCATAAGATCCTCAAATGCTTGGAAAAATGCATCACGATCAACATGGTCAATCACTCGGATGGACTTTCCATCTGGGTGCTCTTCAGTTCGTCCTTGCTTTGGTGTTTCAGTGTAAACAATCGCATTCAATTCCTTCGAACGA
Organism: Bacillus sp. 179-C3.3 HS; assembly: GCF_047229225.1. NCBI lineage: Bacteria > Bacillati > Bacillota > Bacilli > Caryophanales > Bacillaceae > Bacillus > Bacillus sp. 179-C3.3 HS. The sequence goes on from NZ_JBFEFT010000010.1 coordinate 89,011, forward strand.
GTAAAGGAAGTCGAAGCGAGTGTGATGGTTGTGAGAACATCCCATAAGTAATAAGTCGAGTTCGTTTCATGATGAATAAGCGGGGGACAAAAAGCATAGCACTGTCCAATAAAATCAATCCCGATATGAGAACGGAGAGATGCCCAGCGTTGTCGTACATCAAGTGTAAGCGGGACTTGATTGGTGCTTTCGAGTGCGACCATTTCAATGGGAAAGCGCTCTTGAAAGACGGTTTTGACAGCATATGGATCCCAAAAAGCATTCCACTCTGCTGTGCCATCATGCTCGGGTTCTTCTACATTGCCCTTTTCAAGGAATGTACCACCCATCCACACCAATTTCTCAATGTGGTTTGAAATGGAGGGATCTTCCTCTAATGCGCGTGCGAGGTCTGTAAGCGGACCGGTAAAAAGGAGTGTGACAGGTTCGGTTGATTTTTTAACTGCTTCAATGAGGTGAAGGTGTGCTGGAAGCTTGGACACGTTTGTCTCAACAGAGCCTTTTTCATTTAATATAGGGAGTGCATCCACATAAAAAGCGTGCATGCGCCATTCCTTTGGAAAGGGATTGACGGCTCTAGAATTTGAAGCAGCGACTTCGATGTCATACGGGCTAAATCGATCAATGATTTTTTGAGACGCACTTAGCGCAGGCTCTAGATAACAATCAGCTGGAATCACAGACATTCCAATGACCTTCAAGTGTTCCATTTGAAGCAAAAGAAATAATGAGACAAGATCATCAACACCGCCGTCATGATTGAAATAGACAGGCTTTTTCATGGCATATCATCCTTTTCACTGTTTTCATATATCTTATCAGAATGTTTCCTTTTTGAGGAAGATGTACCTTGAGATTTCAAATATGAGGTGGCTGTTCTGTTGCCATTTTTAAAACTCATAGTATAATTAAAGGTTGTTAGTGGTGAAAATAGATTGGATAATGAATATAGGATGATGATGAATGAAACGTGCTCGAATTATATACAATCCGACATCTGGGCGTGAACTTTTCAAGAAGAATTTGCCACAGGTTTTGCAAAAATTTGAACAAGCTGGCTATGAAACTTCTTGTCATGCGACGACATGTGCAGGAGATGCGACACAGGCAGCAGAAAAAGCCGCACAGAGAGAATTTGATTTAATTGTTGCAGCAGGAGGAGACGGCACGATCAATGAAGTCGTCAATGGACTAGCACCGCTTGAAAATAGACCGAAATTAGGCATCATTCCAGTTGGGACAACCAATGATTTTGCAAGAGCACTTGGGATTCCAAGAGAAGATATCTTAAAAGCGGCAGATGCCATTATTGATGGTGTTGCAAAGCCACTTGATATCGGGAAAGTGAATGGCCAATACTTTATTAATATTGCGGGTGGTGGCCGATTAACAGAGCTGACGTATGAGGTGCCAAGTAAACTGAAAACAATGCTAGGACAGCTTGCTTACTATTTGAAAGGCATGGAGATGCTACCTTCTATCCGTCCGACAGAAGTCGAAATTGAATATGACGGCAAACTGTTTCATGGAGAAATCATGCTGTTTCTAGTTTCACTCACGAACTCAGTAGGTGGCTTTGAAAAGCTAGCACCAGATTCTATTTTAGATGATGGCATGTTTGACTTACTTATTTTAAAAAAGGTCAATCTAGCTGAAGCCATTCGAGTGGTTAGCCTTGCACTTCGAGGTGAGCACATTCATGATAACAATGTCATCTATGCAAAAGCGAATCGCGTGAAAGTAGATGTAAAAGATAAAATGCAATTGAATTTAGATGGTGAATACGGCGGCATGCTGCCAGGTGAATTTGAAAACCTCTATCGCCATATTGAATTCATTGTGCCAAAAGCAACGGCTGAAAAAATAGGATAGAGATCGAACTTGGTTCCTTATGGCGACCAAGTTTTTCTTTGCAAATGAGGTGATAAAATTGGTGAAAATGAATCCACCTGTTCAAAAAAATGAATACTACAATGTCACGTTCGAAGACTTAACACACGAAGGTGCAGGTGTAGCGAAAATTGAGGGATTCCCTGTCTTTGTTCCGAATGCCCTCCCAGATGAACAAGGAACGATCAAAGTAACGCGTGTCAAAAAAGGATTTGCTTTTGGACGACTCATGGAGCTGACAAAGGAAAGTCAGCACAGGCAAGATGCGCCATGTCCAATTTACAAGCAGTGCGGGGGCTGCCAAATTCAGCATATGAGCTATGAAGGCCAGCTGCAATTTAAACAAAAACAAGTAAAGGACGTATTGGAGCGGATCGGTAAGCTCGATATGAGCCGTGTAAAAGTTCATCCTGTACTCGGCATGGAAGACCCGTGGAATTATCGAAACAAAGCACAAGTTCCAGTTGGAGAACGAGAAGGCGGACTAGTTGCAGGATTTTATCAGCAACGTACCCATGAAATCATTGATATGGAAAAATGCCTGATCCAGCAATCAGAAAACGATGAAGTCGTTCAAGCGGTCAAAGACATATGCCAAGCGTTCGGTATCAAAGCATATAACGAAGAACGTCACAAAGGCTGGCTTCGCCATGTCATGGTTCGCTACGGCATCGCAACAGGTGAGATGATGGTCGTTTTTGTCACAAGAACGGCTGATTTCCCACAAAAACAACAAGTGATTGAGCAGATTATAACACGCTTCCCACACGTTCGGTCAATTGTGCAAAACGTGAATTCGAAGAAGACAAATGTCATTTTCGGAGACGAAACGACCGTTTTATGGGGAGAAGAATACATTTATGACACGATTGGCGACATCAAATTTGCCATCTCAGCTCGTTCGTTTTATCAAGTGAACCCAACCCAAACAAAAGTGCTTTATGACAAAGCCCTTGAATATGCCGAATTGCAAGGCGAAGAAACCGTGATTGATGCATACTGCGGAATCGGGACAATCTCTTTATTTCTCGCACAAAAGGCCGGAAAAGTATATGGTGTTGAAATTGTGCCTGAAGCCATTGAAGACGCAAAACGAAACGCTGCATTAAATGGAATAACAAACGTTGAATTTGCAGTCGGCGAAGCAGAAGCGGTCATTCCGAATTGGTACAAAGAAGGCATCAAAGCTGATACATTAGTGGTTGACCCGCCCAGAAAGGGCTGTGACGAGGCGCTGCTTGACACGATCATCAAGATGAAACCAAAACGTGTTGTTTACGTGTCCTGTAACCCAGGAACGCTTGCCCGTGATTTGCGTATTCTTGAAGATGGTGGGTATGTGACGGAGGAAGTGCAGCCTGTGGATATGTTCCCGCATACGAGTCATGTTGAGTGCTGTGCGTTGCTTGAACTTGCTGACTAAATCCTTATTTAAGCGTGTTTTTTAAGGTATGCTTTATTCGAGGGAAGTTTAAAGGTATGCAAGGAACAATGAATGCTGACGGCTCCAAGACGGGCAAAGGGAAAAACTTCGTGTTTGAATTAGTTGAATCCGATCTAAACATAAAAGAGAAGGTATTATTTGAAGTCGCTGTATTAGACGATCAAGATAGTATGAACAAAGTGACTGTAAACATAATGGAATAAACAAACCATAAGAAGAAGTAAATAGGACTGTACCTACAATTCATTGCTTATGGTGTAAGAATATAAAGAATGATGTTGATTTACGGCTACATTGCATATAGTGTGTATATTTGTCGTCAAAACAGGGATTTACAAGATCAAGGAATCCTAAGCCCAATTTCTCAGTATTAAAATTGAGAAATTGGGCTTTTTTTGCGTCAGTACAAATAGGGAAAAGTAAAATCATTTTTCGTTAATACGTGTAATGAAAGATGCAATTATCTTTTGATTCCAGAATAGTCATTTAAAATTGATAGTAAAAATGCGACAAGGTGTCACTTTTTGATTGACTTGTGATATTTTGACCTCTATAATCAAATTGTTGCAGATGTGACACGTTGTCGCATGTTGGATTGGAGGACATATTGGATGCCAAAACAAACGTTTTTTAACTTACCTAAAGATAAGCAAGATCATATAATTCAAGCTGCTAAAAAGGAATTTTCGCGAGTTCCATTACATGAAGCGTCCGTTGCTAATATTATAAAAGAAGCGGATATCCCGAGAGGTAGTTTTTACCAGTATTTCGAGGAAAAAGAGGATCTATATTATTATTTGTTAAACGAGGTTTCAAAGAAAAATACTGAACGCTTTATTATGCTATTGGAGGAAAAAAATGGGGATATATTTGATGCGTTAATTGATTCATTTCAGTTAATGATTCAAAACCAAAGAAATCAAGAACACAAAAACTTTTTAAAAAATACGTTTTTAAATATGAATTATAAAATGGAAAATACATTAGCAAATAATATTTATGAAGAAAATCGGAAAGATCAACAATTATCTATCATTCGCCTAATAAATACTGAAAACTTAAATATAAAAGATGAGCGAGAGCTTCAGCATGTTTTAAAGATTTTTATATCGGTAACGTTTAGTAACTTAATTCAAGTTTTCGTAAAGGATTTATCGCATGAAGAGGCATTTAAAAATTATGTTGAGCAAATGGATCTATTAAAAAGAGGATTATACAAGGGTACGAATGAGTTCTCTTAAAAAAGTGAAAAATAAAAAGGATAATTTTAGTATAAGACTTTGAGAAAATAGTGTGGATGTACAGAAATGCAAACGGTCAAAAATAATCAAATGAACAGAGGAGAAAACGAATAGATGAATTCAACCTTAGAAGAAAGAAAACCACCGTATATCATGCTTGTGATTCTTTTTATCGGAGCATTTGTTTCTTTTTTAAATAACTCGCTTTTAAATGTAGCCTTGCCGTCTATGATGGTCGATTTAGGAATTAAAGATTACTCAACGATTCAGTGGCTTGCGACAGGCTATATGCTTGTCAGCGGTGTATTAGTTCCGGCATCAGCCTTTTTAATGACACGCTTTTCGAACCGTAGCTTATTTATAACTTCGATGGCGATCTTTACTTTAGGTACTGCATTAGCAGCTTTTGCCCCAAACTTTGGTGTATTACTGACGGGACGAATGGTTCAAGCAGCAGGTTCTTCCGTCATGGGACCATTATTAATGAACATTATGTTAGTCAGTTTTCCTCGTGAAAAACGTGGTACCGCAATGGGTATTTTCGGTTTAGTTATGATTACAGCACCGGCGATCGGACCTACATTATCAGGTTATATTGTAGAGTTTTATGATTGGCGTTTGCTATTCTTAATGATTTTACCGTTAGCTGTTATTAGTTTAGTATTGGCCATTTGGAAATCTGAAAATGTCATGGTACAAAACAAAGATGCAACCATTGATTACCTATCAGTTGTGTTATCTACTATCGGTTTTGGCGGATTGCTCTATGGCTTCAGTTCCGTAAGTTCTGACGGCTGGACAGACAAAGTTGTCTTAACCACTCTGATTGTTGGTACAATTTCTTTGGTTGTATTCATCGTAAGGCAATTAAAAATGGATGAACCTTTATTAAATTTACGTGTCTATAAGTATCCAATGTTTGCCCTTGCCTCAGTGATTGCAATTGTCAATGCTGTGGCGATGTTCTCAGGGATGATTTTAACACCAGCGTATGTACAGAATGTTAGAGGTATTTCACCACTTGATTCAGGTTTAATGATGTTGCCGGGGGCGATCGTTATGGGGATTATGTCGCCTATCACTGGTAAACTATTCGATAAATATGGACCAAGAATTCTTGGGATATTAGGTCTTACCATTACAGCAGTTTCAACTTACATGTTGGCAAAACTTCAAATCGACTCTAGTTACACATATATCATCCTTGTTTACACTTTGCGTATGCTTGGTATGGCAATGGTGATGATGCCGATTATGACAAATGGACTAAATCAGTTGCCGAATCGCTTAAATCCACACGGTACAGCTATTAACAATACAGCTCAACAAGTGTCCGGTTCGATTGGTACAGCCATTCTCATTACGATTATGAATTCTGTGACAAAAACAAAAGCGGAAAGTTTAATGACTGGTGTGGATCCAACAACGATTAATGAAGCTTCTAAAGCACTATTAACTCAGCAATCCCTATTAGCTGGAATTCAATATTCATTCTATGTAGCACTTGGTATTAATATTGTCGCATTATTATTAGTTTTCTTCGTTAAACGTGTGGATCCTAGTAAGGAACCAGATAGTTCGTTAAATATGCAGGAAAAAGCATAATTAGAAGGAATAAAGTCAAAACAATAGATAAGGGATCCGCACACTATCAATCTACATTTGCATTAAAGGGAAATGAAAACACAGAAAATTTCAAGATGAAAAATACAATATTATTATTTAACTTTTCAAATTTTGTTCCTGCGAAAGATTTAAAACCATTCACTGTTCAACTTCCGGTAGAAGATGAAGCAGTGAAATAGCAATAAATCCGTTAGATGTGGGTGGTGACTGTTTTGTGAGTCACCACCTTTTTTGCTAAATTTTATTTCATCGTTGTAAAGTAAGCTTCACCTAAAATGTCCTTCTTTTGATAACCCTCTGCTGAAATCTCTGTTTCAACAAAAGATTGAACATCCGCTTGCTTCACATCATACATGACTTCAATTTCTTTTGAAAATAGAAGCTTTTCCTTTTTTAGTAAACTTGATAAAGGTGGTTGTGGTTTTGGCTCGATATCATCTAGGTTGAGAACTTTCTTTAATCCGTCTACATAGGTTTCAAGCGGGCGTCCGCCAACAATTTTGATGCCTTTGTTTTCCTCATTGACCATCATAATCGTCGGAAAACCTCTGACCCCTAAGCTTCTAGTTAATTGAAAATCTTCGTTTAATAATTGTTGTCCGGTAGGTTGTTCTGCTTCAGTGACAATCGCTTCACCATCTAGTCCAAGCTGATTGACGATTTTAATTAAAATCGCTGAATCAGAAATGTTTTGATTAAATGCAAACAGTGCTTCTCTGGCGCGACGTAAATATTCAAATGCTAACGCATCGTGATGATGCTTTTGAATCACTTTAAATACACGAGAAGGTGGATAAGAAGATTGTACGGGATTGTCGATCATGAGTGAACCATCAATCGGCATTCTTGCATATTCTCCTACTTCTCTCCAGTGACCAGCCACATCGGCTGGTTTATAAATTCCGTTGGCAGGATCAATGGGGCCGTCATGCCATTTTTCCAGCAAGCCACCCATCACCGTATGAAATTGGAAATAATCCCCGTACTGCTCTGCAAAACGGCGAAGAACGGGTTCAATTGCCCAGCAATGAGAACAAATGGGGTCGGTCACATAATAAAGGTTGATTGATTTTTTAGGCTGATTCAAATCAATCATCTCCATATCCTCTTCTTCAGCTGGTCCGCATACACCTGTTTCTATATCACACATCATTTGGTTGTTTTTCAATTCCGTTTCCCTCATTTCTTTTGAAGTTGTCGCAAGGAATATACCTCGCTTTTTCAATGGATTTGTTTTCAAAAAACATGCCAGTTTCTCCACAATTGTGGTTGGAAATAGCGGAATGTCTTTAAAAACGTAAAGTCTTTTATTTGTTTACAATTTCATCTTAAGTCATAATGAGAATCATCAACACCAATAGTTCTGTGGATTTGTCGTATATGCGACACATGTCATCATTTGTTGAAAAAGTAGGAGTGGAAGCGAAATGACTCAATCAAAGACGGACCCGCGCGTTCTCCGTACTCGTAAATTAATTATGGATTCTTTCATAGAACTTTCAGGGGAAAAAGAGTTCAAAGATATTACCATAAAGGATCTAACGACAGAAGCCATGATTAATCGGGCAACTTTTTATTATCATTTTGAAGATATATATGACTTACTTGAGAAAGTGTTATCAGAAGTATTATTAGTGAATTTGAATTATGATTTTTACGAGAATGAAGAATTAAATGAAGAAGCCTTTGTTCGTATCTTTAAATCGATCACCGATTTTCAAAAGTCATTATCTAGTCGTTGTCATAGAGGATATGAAGAGACGATAGCGCGCATTATTAGAGATCAGCTCGAAGTTGTTTTTTACAAAATGTTGCTAAAACAGCGTAAAATAAAAGAGGATGAATCATTAAGAATGACTGCGGTCGTATTAAGCTGGGGGATCTATGGCGCTTCTGTAGAATGGAGTAGCAGGAGCCATCAAGTATCGCCAGAGGCATTTATTCAATCAGTCGTCCCGTATCTACTTTCTGGTATCAATCACTAACATATGAGAAGTGTATTCCATCATATCACCTTATATATGATTTGACATCCCAATGTCTTGGGGTGTTTTTTCATTATTGCTTGTCAGAGATTGCTAAATATTAATTTTCTCCTGCATCAATCTGTCTTTTCCACTCATCAACCATTATGAAATTTGCTTTTTTGCAATTTTGACTCGTTCATATTAAAGTATATAATGATGAAAATTGACGATCACTTAATGAGCTGATTTGCTTTTTAAGTGTGATGTCATGAGAGGAATTGGATGAAAGATGAGTAAAAACTTCTGGCGTGATTTACCACGACCATTTTTTATATTAGCACCGATGGAAGAAGTGACGGATGTCGTGTTCCGTCATGTTGTGAGTGAAGCGGCAAGACCGGATGTGTTTTTTACCGAGTTCACAAATAGTGAAAGCTATTGCCATCCGGATGGCATTCAAAGTGTGAAAGGACGTTTGACGTTTACGGAGGATGAACAGCCAATTGTTGCACACATTTGGGGAGACAAGCCAGAAAACTTTAGAAAAATGAGCATTGGAATGGCGGAATTAGGTTTTCAGGGGCTTGATATTAATATGGGTTGCCCTGTGCCAAATGTCACGCAAAACGGAAAGGGCAGTGGTTTGATTCTCCGCCCAGACGTTGCGGCAGAGCTCATACAAGCCGCAAAAGCAGGGGGATTACCTGTTAGTGTCAAAACAAGACTCGGGTTTACAGAAGTTGATGAATGGCGTGGATGGCTTCGACACATATTGGAGCAAGACATTGTGAATTTATCGATTCATCTTCGCACAAGAAAGGAAATGAGCCAAGTGGATGCACATTGGGAGCTCATTCCGGAAATTAAAAAATTGAGAGACGAAGTCGCACCTGATACTCTTTTGACCATCAATGGAGATATTCCTGATCGCCAAACGGGCTTAAAGCTGGCTGAACAATATGGCGTGGACGGGGTGATGATTGGGCGTGGTATTTTCCACAATCCATTCGCCTTTGAAAAGGAACCGAGAGAACATAGCAGTGAGGAATTGCTAGAGCTCTTAAGATTACATTTAGATCTACATGACCAATACTCATCGTTAGGTCTACGACCGTTCAAGGCGCTACATCGTTTCTTTAAAATTTATGTCAAAGGATTCAAGGGAGCCAGTCATTTAAGAAATCAACTAATGGGCACAGCGTCAACAGATGAAGTACGTGCGATGCTTGATGAATTTGATGCGAGAAATAAAGAAGAATCATGACAAGATAGAGGAGGGATATCCCTTCTCTATTTCTATTTATAGAAATAGAATGATTAAACTAGTTCTATAAAATGGTAAGATGGTATAGAAATAACAATTGGAGGTATTTCTATTGAAACCATTCTGGGATAGAGACCGAGAAAGTGACGAAACATTTAAGAAAATAAATGAAAGAAAGATTGCAAAGGCGGAAAAGAAGCTAGGCGTGGTACTGCCTGATACATATAAGAAACTCATTCTTGAACAAAATGGAGGATACACCATACATAATGCATTTCCAACAGATCAACCAAATGGATGGGCAGAGGATCATGTATCATTTGATCATCTAAGAGGAATTGCCAAAGGCGAAGGGATTATGGATAGTGATTATTTAATAGAAGAATGGGAGCTGCCAGAGGATCTTTTGCTTATTTGTGGGGATGGACATACATGGATTGCACTCGACTATAGAGAAACGAAAGAAAACCCACCAATTCATTACTTCGATCTAGAATATGAGACTGACTTCAAATTAGCCAATTCGTTTGATGAATTGATTGCCGGACATTACACGGCTGACGATGAATTGTCAGATGAAGAAGCTGAAGCGATGATGGCTGAATATGAAGAGCATCCACCAGTATCAAAAGAAGAAGTGAAAGACATATTCGCATCACGAAATGCTGAGCTAATCGAGAAAGTGGTTCATTTTCAAGTGGAACAAATTGAGGATGTAGAATGGATCTTGTCAGAGGTCGATACTTTCATGCAATCGACTCAGGATGAGGGTATGTTAGTGACGACTGGCTGGGCGATCAATACCATCTTTATCCTCAATGAGGAATTAATCAAGGAGAATGAACATGTTGTCCAAGCAGCTCGTCAATTTGCGGAACAGTTGAATCAATCAAAAATAGATGAAATGCATGATATCGCTTTTAATATATCACTAGCATTGGATTTTGATTTAGAGGGACAATGAGTCTCTCTTTTTTATATGACTGCAAAGTAGTGAGCTTTTAGAAAATAAAACGCATACTAAAAATAAAGGAAACTACCATATGAGGTAGTTAATGATTGGATTCATATTTGTTATGTCCAGGGTGTTTCTTGATAATATTCCAAGCTTCTATTGCTTCTTTCTGACTTTTTCCTTGATTTTTAGTATCTGCAAAAAAGTCACGAATGAATTGATTATATTCGAATTGCGGTGCTATGTCTTTCTTGTATGAAGGGTCTTTTTTGCGAGTTTCTTCTTCATACCAAGCGTTTACAGCATCAGCATATGTCCTTCCAACATTGTTTTTAAAGTAGTTTTGGATATAGGTTGAAAAGTGAAACTTTGGGATGACTGTTTTAAAAAATGCTCTAACATCTTGACTGCACCGATGATTCTCTGTAATGACTGTCTCCAAACTTAATTCTGTTTGTGGCGCTCTCTTGTTTACTCTTGGTCTGATAGGTTTCTTTATTTCCCCTGTTAGAAGAAATGTTTCAATTCTATCAGTCAAATCTATTTTAGAGCCAGAAGCGCTGATTCCATTTTCCCTACAAAATAATTGTAATTCCTCTTTTAACCAATAGTAATCTCTAAAGATTTCTACACTTAGCTCTTTAGTTAGTCTAGGTCTCAAGAAAGACACCTCCATTTATCGCGTCACTTCATTATAGAACAAATGTTCTTTCTTGTCGATTGCCCTTAAACATGAAATGACAAAAAGTCCCCTGTTCATTAACAAGGGACCGATGAAATCAATTTATTCCGCACTCTCCACAACCTCGCGGCTATCTTCTGTTTCTCCAATATAAATCGGGCCGTTTGCGTGGTCGATGCGAATTGGCCATTCGTATGGGACTTGTAGGCGTCTCGCGACATCTCTCCAGAATTTAGTGGAATCGAGTTCGAATTCTTGGAAGTCTTTCAATAGATCTTTATAAGAAGAGCCATCAAATTGAATATACATGTCTTGAAGGCGCATGAACGCGACATGCCTCACTTCGAGTGCGGCAGCAGCTTCCATTTCCTCTTCGGTAGCTTCTCCTATGATCGTGCCAGCGGGTGGAAGCATATCGTATACATTAAATTCCTCTTCTTCTTCGTGTGCTGCATTGTGCTGTTGATCCGACATTTTCTTCACTCCTTCAAGTCTTGGTAAACAATTTATTTGTGTACACTTCTATTATCGGAAGAAAATGTGAAATGTGGACTGGGTTTATGAAAGAATTGTCCGACATACTCATGAGGTTGAGAAAAAGTCGTTTTAAGAAATAGAAAAAACAACTCCTACGAAAAGAGATGTTTAACGATGAGCTATTTTTACGATGTCCATTCTAGCAGAGTGTTGATCACAAAGAAGATCACGATCCAGATCAAAACATCCACCAAAATATTCGTTACATGAATGATGTTCGTTTGATCAAGTCCAGCTTGTATCTACATGTGATTAACGCTGTGAGAAACACTTTAGAAAACCATTTCTGTTTTTTCAATAGATCACATTCCTATCTCTTTCCATCGTATATGAAATGACAGATCATTTCATATTGTTTTTTGTATGCAATCTTTCATGTAAAATAGAAAATAAAAGCATTGGAAGGACAGCAGATGAGCCAACAAATAAAGCCATTTTTAGATACTTATTTTTCGAATCTCTTACTAACACCACCTCTCTTTTATGAATGGCCCTATGGGCTTCGGTTTGAATTGGCAGATTGGTCAATTGAAAAGGAAGCGGAAGTGTTAGAAAAAGCAGGGGATCGTGCTTTTAATATTGTGAAGTATTCTTTTCATTCAGAAGACGATATGCTGCTTGTGACAGATGTGTATACAGAACATGCACATGAGTTAACAAAGCGTAAGCTGCTTGTCTATCAGAAATATGTGAACCGAAAAATGCGTTATCATTTACGGCATGAGCTTTTGCACGATTTGATTCCAGAGATAGACGAGGGGCTCAGGATCGAACGATTTTCAATCAATTGTCAACTGAAGGATATTCGGTTGCGCCCGCTTCTTCGAGCCATATGCCAAGAGGATTTTTATACACCAAATCAGATCATGAAAGGGAAACTGGGATATGAAATCTATTTGATCAATCTCTCGAAAAAGATGATTTTTCACTTATACGATGATCGAGGCTGTGATCTCATTGCTGCAGACCTTGAAAGTCTACGCCCAGTCTATGAAGGATTACAACATTGGCTATTAGACTACGATCGGCCTCAAATGGATCGGCTATTTCATACATAAAGATAAAAACCGCACTCTTAGACTGACATAGCAGAATGAGACACAAATAAAACACCCTTATTAGGCTGACATGCTACCAAATGTTTTTGGTGC
>NZ_JBFEFT010000011.1:0-99784 GCF_047229225.1 Bacillus sp. 179-C3.3 HS
CGATACATTTCATTCAACATATATACCTTTAAAATAAAAAAGATTGTAGAAAAACATGAGTTTCTCTACAATCTGAAGGTTCCTCCCATGGAGGAACCTTTTTTGTTCATTTATGAAGCCGTTTGCTCTTTTCGAAAGGATGTAGCTTTCGAAACGGAACGGTAAATTTTCGGTGCCAGCATGGCAAGTAAAATCGTAAAGGCATAATCTTTTACCATGAACCAAAGCATCGAGAGCCATATGATTTGGTAGGAGATTGGTGCATTCAACCATATATGTAAGGCAACATACATATAGGTGACGCCAATCACATAGATCACGGTCGTTCCAGTAATGGCTGCCAATAGAAAGCTTGCAAAACCAGGGTTCTTTCTCTTTTCAAGAATCCATCCGGTAAGCCATGCAGCAGGAATATATGATAATACAAATCCACCACTTTTCCCTAAAATCACTCCGAGCCCTGCTGAGAAGCTGGCAAATACAGGTGCGCCAGCGATGCCCACCAAGGCATATACGATCATGGCTAATGCCCCGAGACGTCTGCCAAGTAAGAGTCCCGCAAGCAAACAAAAAAATGGTTGCATCGTGAGTGGAATTCCGCCGACCTGTAAAAATGGGACGACTGATGTGATATTTGCACCAATGGCCATGAGTGCAGCAAACATTCCGACTAACACAAAGTCAGCAGTTCTTGTCTTCTTTTGCATGATGTTTCCCCCTGTCTCATCTGTACAAATAGAGTAATCGGAAGGGGATAGTTTGTCAACCTATTTTTATTTTAGGTTAACAATAAAAACCGCCCAATAAAGGACGGTTTAGGTTCTTATGCTTCTGTCATCGAGGAACGGTCAATGGCATCCATTAATGGGACATAATCAAGCCCGAGGTCATGTGCAACAGCTTCATACGTGATATGTCCATTCATCACATTCACGCCTTCAGCGATCATTTGATTTTCCTTGATAGCCTTTGCAGCCCCTTTGTTCGCAATTTGGAGGGCATAAGGAACCGTGACATTGGTTAATGCGACAGTTGATGTTCTTGGAACCGCACCAGGCATATTTGCGACTGCATAGTGTACAATCCCATGTTTTTCATACGTCGGTTGATCATGTGTCGTGATATGATCGACTGTTTCGACAATCCCGCCTTGGTCAATGGCCACATCTACAATGACGGAGCCAGGTGTCATTTGTTTCACCATTTCTTCTGTCACAAGTGTGGGTGCTTTGGCACCTGGTATGAGCACTGCACAAATCAGAAGATCCGCGTCCCTAACAGCATCTGCAATATTGACGGGATTGGACATTAATGTTTTCATTTGATGACCAAATTGATCGTCAAGCTGTCGTAATCTTTCTGCATTGACATCAATGAGTGTGACATCTGCGCCAAGTCCGATGGCCATTTTCGCTGCATTGGTTCCTACAACACCTCCGCCAATGATCGTGACTTTACCTCTTGATACGCCCGGTACGCCTGCCAGCAAAATACCTTTTCCGCCTTTTGGCTTTTCTAAAAACTGTGCACCGATTTGAGCGGCCATTCTGCCAGCTACTTCAGACATAGGGGTGAGAAGAGGGAGTGATTTTCCGTCCGTTACGGTTTCATAAGCAATGGCTGTGACGCCTGTTTGTTTTAATGCTTCAGCCAGGGAGGGTTCTGCTGCGAGATGCAAGTACGTAAATAAGATGAGTCCTTCTCTAAAATATGCATATTCTTCAGGTAATGGTTCTTTCACCTTCATAATCATATCAGAAGCTGCCCATACATCTTTTGCAAGTGGAACAATCGTTGCACCAACAGATACATAATCGTCATCGTTGAAACCGCTTCCATAACCGGCGTTTGTTTCAATTAAAATCTGGTGTCCAGCAGAAAGTAATTGAGAAGCCGCTCCTGGTGTTAATGCCACACGGTTCTCATTGTTTTTAATTTCTTTCGGAATGCCGATGATCATGTTTATTCCTCCTATGCTTATGTATTGATATTGTATGTTTAGTGTATCCTGAAAGTTTGAAAAATGCTTCGGTTGAAATAAAAAATAAAAAAACGCCTCTTTGTGAAATTTCACAAAGGGACGTTTCTTAGCTTCATATCAAGATAAATCGTCATTTTCTCATTCATATTTTTCAAATCAATTTCTGCGATGTCTGTAATTCGCTTTAGCCGATAATTCAAGGTATTGATATGGATATTTAATTGCTTGGCAGCAATGTTGGCATTACTATCACAGTCAATAAATCGTTCAAGTGTCTCCACCAAATTTGATTGATGCTTCAAGTCGTAATCTTCAAGTTTTGATAAAGAGTAACTTGAATAAGACGACCCTTTCCTCTTCTCCGCAAGCACATCCAAATATTGATAAATGCCGAGTTCAGAAAAGCTGTTTAAACGCTCAGTTTCAATCGGAAAACGATCCTTTGTTTTCAAGACAGCGAGTGCTTCCTTATAGGAAGGTTGGATGTGTGAAATATGATCATAGATCCCACCAATAGCTGCTTGAACGTGATGGATTTGATAGCGATCCGCCAATTGTTGTAACATGCTGTTGGTGAATTGCTTCATATCTTGAAGCGGATATTCCGTTTTTGGCGAAACAAGGATGATCAATTCGCGAAAATCAACAGTCGTTAATAACACTTGTACTCGCTGTGTTGTTTCAAGTAGATAAGACAGCTTCTTTTCTGTCTCCTCTGTGAGCTCATCATGTAGGCGGAAGATAAGAATGGCAAACGTATCCGGGCACCTCATGCCAAGTCTCATAAAGAGATCGAGCATCTCATCTTTTTCATGAATATGACCTGTGAGCATTTTCCAAAAAAGTTCTTGATTTCGCTCTTCTGTTTTTGTTTTTCGAATTTGTAAATTGAGCAATTTGTTTTTAACGGCATTCGCCGCCATCTTCAGTAGTTCCATTTCTTCTTCTGTAAAAGGGCGTGACGATTCTATCGCCCAAATAAACCCGAGTACTTCTTTGTCTTTCCAAATAGAAATGGCGACTCTGCTAGAAAGACCTACTTCGGCAATTTGATCGACACGAAGTGGTACGTCTGTTTTAAGAAGAGTTGGTATGATCCCGTCTTTCCAAAGCCGGTTGATGACCTTTTCTGGTACACGACGGGAGATAATGGTTGAGGTTCTAGCGGGATCAGTGAAATCATTGTGTGTACTGTAGGCTAATAATCGGTGATGAGTATCTTCTATCGTAATTGGACAATGAAGCACATCACTAATTTGATCAGCTACATCCTCTAAACGATCAAGACTATACTTAAACGGATCTGTCTTTTTTTTCATAAAAAATCCCTGCTTTATTGAATATGTCATGTACTTATATTATGAAGAGAAGCAGATCCGTAAATCAATAGAAATGTCATAAAATAAAAAAAAGATTCAAGAAGTGCTAAAAATTCATGGTGATAAAGTAGTTGGCAAGAAATAGTACATTCATAACATAGTAAAAAGATAATAGGAGGAAAGATTCACCTAGATGAAGCTGGTTTTATTGAGAAGAAATGACTAATAATATGTAAAATAATAGATAAACATCAAAAATAGAGTAATTCTATAGACTCATTTTGTAAAATAAAAACAGATTTGTTTGACTGTGTATCATTTCTGTTTTTATAATGATAACGTCAAAAAATAAGTGGATTAGCCCATTATATGGTGGCTAAGCACAGGAGGTAATGAGGAATATGTCAGGAATTATTCGCGTAACCCCAGAAGAACTAAGAGCAACCGCTAAGCAATACGGTGTTGAAAGTCAAGAGGTGTTAAACCAAGTTGATCGTCTAAATAGAATGATCACTGACCTAAAAGGAATGTGGGAAGGTGCTTCTAGTGAAGCATTCGCTGATCAATACGAGCAGTTAAAGCCTTCATTCATTAAAATGTCTGATCTATTAACAGATGTCAGCAATCAGCTTGAACAAACTGCAAATACACTTGAGAGCACTGACCAAGACATCGCTAGCCAAATCCGCGGCTAATCTTAGTCATTTCCTATCTAGTGTAAAATGCAGAAAAAGCGCCGAGTCTGTCAGTTGATATCGGCGCTCTTTCTATTGTGTGAGGTGGAAATTTGTGTATATCGATATTACCATCGACTTAAAAAATTATGATGGTAGTGTGTTTGATTTGAGACTATCAAATTATTTACAGATTAAACAAGTCATTCATATTACCTGGCAAGCCAAACAAATCTCACTGCCGAAACGAGAAGGTGGATGGGTACGTGTCGTCAATAAGAAAGCTGTGTTTTCAGGCGAATATAAGCTGTCAGACTGTGGGATTACGACAGGGGACAGGCTGGAAATACTATGAAAGGACTTTTGTAAATGGTAGATAAAAAGAGTTCCTATTTAGAAGAACAATTAGAAGCAGTCATGAAAAAGGAGGAAGGAACGTATACCTTCATTTTTCAAAAAGAGACCATTAAGCTCTTAGACGGTTTAGAAGCGGCACCAATTAAAGATATCAATCCTTCCTTTAAAAAAGAGATTCAAGTAACTGAAGGTGAGGTCATCATCTCAATTGAACCGCCTTCTTCCTATCAGGAATTCCGTTTCATCCATGCAAAAGATGAAAAAAGCAAATGGATTTTTTCATACCAGCTTGTCGATGCAGTTTGCAAACACGACGTGAAGCGTCTGCATCTCATTGTTTCTCCTGAAAACATCGTTTTTCATCAGGGCTTAGCACCTGCATTTTTGCATTATGGAGTCAAGGAAAGCATTCCACCATACGAAACGGATGAGAATCGTCTTTTAAAAGAGGTCAAAGCTGTTGTCCTACGAGTCGTTGATCACGAATATCAGTTTCAAGAATATTTGACTTACCATGATACGTTGAAATTATCAGAACTGGCAAAAGAGATCAGTGAAGCGAGTTCGTTGGAAGAACTATCGGCTCTCATTCAACAAAAGATAAAAGCCATCGAAACGAAGGAAAAAACGCTCTTAACCATTCCGAAAAAGAAATGGAAAATAGAACGATACATTGGACTAGGACTTCTTGTTCTCTTAATTCCGGCGCTGGTGTATACCGTTTATACATTCTTTTTCGCGATGCCGAAGCAAGAAGCATATGTCGAAGCCAATAAATATTATCTCAACAAACAGTACAGCCAGGTGGTGGATACATTAGAGAAATATCCACCGCATAAAATGCCGGTTTCACTACAATACGAACTGGCCATTTCGTATGTGCAAACGAACCAAGGCAATCTGCTATTAGATCAGCATAAAAAAGAAATTGCAGATACGTATACTTTGCAAACAGATCCGCAATACTTCCTTTTCTGGATTCACATCGGACAAGGAAATAGCAAAGAAGCGCTTGATATGGCGCGGGTACTTGGGGACGATCGTTACATCTTCACAGCACTCGTCGCTTATCGCAATGAAATTCAAAGTGATGACAGTCTATCGGCTGAAGAAAAACAAAAACAAATAGATCCAATCATAAAAGAAATGGAAAAATACGAAGAGAACGAAACGACTGAGACAAGCACCAATGACTCTTCAGACACAGGTCAAACCGAAGAAACAACTGAACAAAAAGAACAGGCGAAACCTGATCAAGAAAATAAAGAAAAAGAATTGAATGAGAAAAAGAAAACCTCTGAGACGAAAAAAGATGAGAAAAAATAATCCTTTCAATACAATTGGCAGTTGGTGCTGTCCTACGAGGAGGTGGAGCGTTTGAGTCTGCTTTGGGTTTTTTATAAGGATGATTATCAAACGGTCCGGTTAGATGAACAGTTCAATCGAGAAGCTGTGATTGGACCTGAACTAGAACATACAGTGACGATTCCGACGATTTCATTTGATGAGGGAGAGATCCGTTTATCTCCAGATGAACAGAAAGACCATTTTCTTGTATATCGAAAAGAACATCAGGAAGGCAGATTACTCCCGAATGAGCCGTACAAGATAGGGGAAATCACCCTCGTTTTAATGGATGCACAGCATGATCAGAATCTTTATTACCTAGGAAATAGAGTAGAAGTTTCCTTTGCGAGTACAGAACAAGATGATGCAGATATATGGAAAGAGCAAGCTCATTCGATGTCTCAAGATGCCAAACAATTCATGCTTGAGCAGATTGAAGGTACTTGGTATGTCATGCCTCAAGATGAGACGATTTATTTGAATGGGAAGAAAATAAACGGACCAGAGAGGATCCAGGCCGGAGATGAGCTGTTCTGGAACTTTTTAACGATTTTATTCAAAGAGAATGATTTATTACAAGTGACAGGATACGAGCCATTTCAAACGCGCTTAGAAAAAACAACACAACCAAGCACGGAAACAAAACAAAAATACCCATTATATAGACGTACACCACGTTTGATCTATGATCTGCCTGATGATCGGGTGTCGTTTAGCTTTCCTTCACAGGAGAGTGAGAATAACAACAGAGGACTATGGCTAGTTGTCCTCCCGCCACTTGTGATGCTTCTTGTCATGGGAATTGTCGCACTAGTGCAGCCACGAGGCATCTTTATTATCGTGTCGATGGCGATGTTTATTATGACGTTAATTACATCGTCTGTTCAATACTTTAAAGAGAAGTCACAGCGTAAGAGACGTGAAGAGAAAAGGCAACGCGTATACTCTCTCTATCTAGAAAATAAGCGGAAAGAGTTACAGGAGTTATATGATCGCCAGCAATACATTCTCAAGTATCACTATCCGTCATTTGAACAAATGAAGTACCTCACGTCAGAAATTAGTGGACGGATTTGGGAAAAGACGCTTGTGAGTGATGACTTTTTACAGTTGCGTCTTGGAACGGGCTCTGTTCCATCAAGCTATGAGTTATCAACGAGTGGTGGAGATTTAGCCAATCGTGATATCGATGATTTAATGGAGCAAACACAACACATGCAGCGCGTCTATCGAGAGGTTAAGGATGTTCCAATTACGTTTGGTCTTGCTGACGGCCCTACAGGATTAATTGGAAAACCAGCAATTGTAAAAAAAGAGCTTCACCAGCTTGTTGGTCAGCTTGCTTTTTCACATAGCTATCATGATTTGAGATTTGTTTTTATCTTTCATGAACATGAGTATGAGAATTGGGAATGGATGAAGTGGTTGCCGCATTTCCAGCTACCCCATACATACGGGAAAGGCTTTATTTACAATGAACAAACGCGAGATCAGCTGCTGTCCTCCATTTATGAAATTTTGCGAGAGCGTGATTTAGAAGAAGAGAAAGAGAAAAAAATCTATTCGCCTCACTTTGTGTTCATCGTGACAAATCATGAGCTCATTGCTGAGCATGTCATTTTAGAATACTTAGAAGGTAGTCGAACAGATCTTGGTATCTCCATTATCTTTGCAGCAGAAACGAAAGAAAGCTTGGCTGAGAATATCTCGACTTTGGTTCGTTATATTAACGATGAAGAAGGCGATATTCTAATTCAGCATAAGAAGGCTGTAAGAATTCCCTTCCAGCTTGATAGACATCAGCGAGATGACAATGAACAGTTTGCTAGAACATTAAGAACGTTAGAGCACCAAGTCGGAATGACCAACTCGATACCAGAGACAGTCTCTTTCCTTGACCTCTTTCATGCCAAACAGGTAGAGGAAATCGGCATTCGAGAAAAATGGTTGACTAGTGAAACAGCAAAATCATTATCTGTCCCAATTGGATATAAAGGGAAAAATGATCTTGTCGATCTGAACCTGCATGAAAAAGCACATGGACCACATGGTCTATTAGCTGGAACAACGGGTTCAGGGAAAAGTGAATTTTTACAGACGTATATTTTGTCGTTGGCAGTACACTTTCATCCGCACGAAGTCGCTTTTCTCTTGATTGATTATAAAGGTGGAGGAATGGCACAGCCGTTTCGAAATATTCCACATTTACTTGGGACCATCACCAACATTGAAGGCAGTAAGAACTTTAGTGAAAGAGCACTTGCCTCAATTAAGAGTGAGCTTAAGAAAAGACAGCGATTGTTTGATCAATATCAGGTGAATCACATCAATGATTATACGAAGCTCTATAAGGAGAAAAAGGCTGAAAAGGCGATGCCACATTTGTTCTTAATCTCTGATGAGTTTGCTGAACTAAAAAGTGAGGAGCCAGATTTCATTAGAGAGCTCGTCAGTGCAGCACGTATTGGACGAAGCCTCGGTGTTCATCTCATTTTAGCCACACAAAAACCAGGCGGAGTGATCGATGATCAAATTTGGAGTAACTCGCGCTTTAAGGTTGCCTTAAAAGTACAAGATGCTTCAGATAGTAAGGAAATTTTGAAAAATAGCGATGCGGCGTCCATTACCGTCACAGGTCGAGGCTATCTACAGGTTGGAAACAATGAGATCTACGAATTGTTCCAATCGGCTTGGAGTGGTGCGCCTTATATGGAGGATGGCTACGGGTCAGAAGATGACATTGCCATTGTGACCGATACTGGTTTGATTCCGTTATCAGGTGTAAGTACAGAACCAAAACAGAAAAAAGAGACCGTGACGGAAATTTCCGCCGTTGTGGATGAAATTGAAAGAATGCAAGAGGAGCTAGGGATTGAGAAGCTTCCAAGTCCATGGCTTCCACCGCTTGAAGAGCGTATACCGAAATCGCGTTATGCGTCGAGCGAAGAACATGTCTTCCATTTTGCGCTTGTGGATGAGCCGGATCAGCAGAGCCAGCACCCGTTGTCCTATCAAATGATGGAAGATGGGAATATTGGCATCTTTGGGTCATCTGGTTATGGTAAATCCATTGCCGCTACGACGTTGCTCATGAGTTTTGCTGAGAGATATTCACCGGAAGAATGGCATGCTTACATTTATGATTTCGGGAATGGAACCCTGCTTCCACTTGCCAAGCTGCCACACACAGCGGACTACTTCTTAATGGATCAAATGCGAAAGATTCAAAAGTCCATGAAGCGTCTGCGTGAAGAGGTTGAATATCGCAAGCGATTATTTAGACAGCAAGAAATGAGTCATATCAAAATGTACAATGCCTTAAACGAGAAGAAACTACCATTCATCTTTATCGTCATTGATAACTTTGACATTGTAAAAGATGAAATGCACGATCTCGAATCTGAGTTTATTCAACTGAGTCGTGATGGGCAGTCACTTGGCATTTACTTTATGATCACAGCGACTCGTGTAAACGCAGTACGTCAATCCTTGATGAACAACTTGAAAACAAAGATTGTTCATTACTTAATGGATCAAGGTGAGGCATATTCAATGATTGGTCGACCGAAATTCAGCTTAGAGCCGATCCCAGGTCGCGTCATCATCAATAAAGAAGAGCTTTATTTTGCCCAAATGTTCTTGCCAGTTGAGGGTGATAATGACCTTGAGTTGTTTGAGCATTTGAAAGAAGACATCCAGCTGCTTCATGATCGGTTTGCAGAGAATGAGAAACCAAGGCCTGTGCCAATGTTGCCTGACAAGCTCACAGTATGGGAGCTTGAAAGCCGTCTAGATAAACGGACAAACCTTTACGATATTCCAGTAGGACTAGATGAGGAATCTGTTGCACCTGTGTACTTTGATCTGAAGAAGAATAAGCATTGTCTCATTATAGGTCAAACACAGCGAGGCAAAACGAATGTCACAAAAATCATGCTCGATCAGCTATTAGAAGCAAAGCCTGAAAAATTAGCAGTGTTTGATTCGATTGATCGTGGTCTATCTCATTATGCAAAAGAAGACAACATCGATTACCTTGAAACAAAGGATGACATCACAGAATGGGCCGAGGAAATTGATCGCATATTTAAAGTGCGAGAAGAGATGTATGTCGAAGCTGTTCGCCAAGGAGAGACAGACCAGTTAGCATTCTCACAAATTGTACTCGTGATAGATGGCATCACACGCTTTCAACAAACGGTCGATTCACGCTTGCAAGACCAACTGGCTGATTTCATGAAATCCTATGCACATTTAGGATTTAGCCTCATTGCGTCAGGGAACCATACAGAATTTAGTAAAGGCTATGATGCATTGACAAATGAAATCAAACAAGTTCGTCATGCAATGTTGCTCATGAAAAAATCAGAGCAAAACATTATACCGCTTCCGTATGCAAGACAAGAACCAGAGATACAGCCAGGCTTTGGGTATCTCGTTGAGAATGGAAAAGAAATTAAAATCCAGGTTCCTTTATGTGCGGTAGAAAGGAAGAGTGTTCAATGACAGAACAGCATAAAAGCTCAATAAAAATGATATCCACCATGATCTTGATTCTGGTTTTGCCGATTTTGTTTTTCAACCTCATAGGGGATGATCCGGCGAAGCAGAAGAAGAATGCCACACGTAATATTGCGGTGGTGAATGAGGATATGGGAGCGAGCGAAAGTGAAAACACTGCTCGCTTTGGACAAGATGTGGTTGCAGCATTATCGGAACGACCTGATTATACATGGACAGTCGTCAATCGGAGTGCAGCAGAAAATGGACTGAAGAACAGAAAATACGATGCAGTCCTCTACATTCCGTCTGATTTCTCAAAAAACGTGCTCAGTTACGATAAAGACCATCCAGAAAAGGCGGCCATTGAATTTTCAATCCAAGATCAGCTCAATGCAGTCAATAAAGAAAAAGTGCAGCGAGAGCTTGAAAATGCCCAAAAGAAAATGAATGAACAAATGTCGACCTTATACTGGAGTTTTGTGTCACAGGAAATTGATCATGTCAGAGAAGAGTTTGAGAATATCGTCGGTAAAGAAGTTGAATTCCAGAATACGATGTATAACTTCTATAAACCAAACTCAAACAAATTATCTGACGCGGTCCAGCAGCAAAAGAGCCAAATTGAAGAATTGAAAAATGCAATGGCTGAGTCACAAAAGCAGTATAAAGACGGCTTGAGTACAACTGAAGAAGCAAAGAGTCAGCTAAAGGATTTCATTCAAGTGGTTGATCAATACCAACAATATCAAGAAAAGAAAAAAGATCTATTGATCAAAGCGCAATCTGCGAGTCAAAAACAAATCCAGCAAGGGCTCAAACAGCTAGCAGACATTCAAAGCCAAAATACCCGCAGCTTTAGCGAGCAAATGAGCGGGCTAAAAACAGATATGAATGACGTGCAAAATCAGCTGAAAACAACGGATAGTGCCATTCAATCTGTTCAAAAGTCGAGAGAAGAAGCCATACCTGTGCAGATGAAAGGATTAACAGCCCTTGTGGAAGACTCTCAAAAAGAGCTGATTAAAGAGTATGAAGCTCAATACCTGGAATACTACGGGAAGAAAATGGAGACATTGCAGGCTAGGTTACAGGTGAAAAGAGATGAACTCATCGATGCACCTGAACAACCGGATGATCCAGGTGAAGATGGGCAAACAGATCAAGATGATGAAAACCCTGAAGAAATCGGCATTAACTTAGATGAGGAAACAAACGAGCTCTCACAAATTTCAACAGAAATGGATGAGCTAGCCGATCAATTGGCTGAACAAGGGACGACACCTCCAACGAATGGGATCGATGGAACACCGAATGATGGATCCCCTCAGCCAGATACCGGAAATACGAATCAATCGAAAGATGATCTAAAAGCACTCTCTCTACGTCTAGAAGAAGTGAAAAAGAACATTCAAGAAAAAGCGACTGCACACAATGATCAACTAAAAAGTAAAGTGAGTCAGCTAAGTAAGGAGCTTGAGGCTCTTTCAAAACAAGTAGAGAAACTTGAAAAGACGATTCAAAGGTGGCTAGATAGATATAATGTGCTTCCAAATGAAATCAAAAATCAAGAAACCTCTATAACAAGAAAGGTGAAAGAGCTGAAACAAAGCAACTCACCAATCTATGGATTCTTTAAGAAAGATCTCTTTGAGAGAGAGTTTAAAACAAGTACAACAAGAACCAAAAAGTTAATGGATTATTCCAATCAGCTTTCACAGTTAGAGATGATGCTCAATCAATTCTATCAACCATCGAATCATTCAGCTTTACTTGACACGAAAAAAGACAGCATTCAGTCCATTCTCACAATCAAACAAGAGGAGACGGATCGCTGGGATACGTTAAAGAATCAGATGCTCACATCGAATGATGATGTGTCTGCATTTATTGATGAGATGAAACAATTTTCAGAGGGCTATGCAGAATATATCACAACTCAGCATGCCAGTATGGAGCAGGAATTAGATACGATCTCTGAAAGTGCGAACAATGTGGCAGAGCAAATGGCTGATCAAGGTGATGCAGTGTATACAGCAGATCTTGCAGGTAGCTCCATTGTGGTCAGTGCCCAAGACTCAATTGGTCAAGAAGTGCTTCGCTTGTCCGAGAACATGAGCTCTTTAACAGACCGCCAAAAAGGTGTGGCTGATTATACGAGCAACATTGAAGAGAGTGTCACGACGGTTCAAGAAAAGGCTGATACGCTCAATGAAAACTGGGGCAAAAACGTTGACTCAACGAAGCTTGTTCAACAAGATTTAAATGGCATTTTAGGCAATACTTTAAGTGATCAAGGGAACAGCAACTATGTGTACAACCACTTAGCCAATCCATTGAAAATCAGTGGTGATGTGCCTGAAGAAAAAACGCAAACTGTACCGCCAGTCGTTATTTTGGTCATTATTATGATCAGCAGCTTATTGATTGGTTATTTTAGCTCGTATTATTCAAACGTTCCAATGCTAGTCAAAGCCGCGCTGTTTGGCCTATTGAATCTAATGGTTGGCCTGATGATCAGCTTATTTGGACTCAATATTTATAAGCTCGCAGATGATCAAGCCATTCAATGGTCAATCTTTACGATCTTGCTATTGGTGACATGTTCTGCCTTTATTCGTACGGCCTTCCTGTTCGGATCAATCGCAGGTTGGATGGCGACAACTGCACTGATCTTCTTCTTTGTAGCGCCGTTAATTGATTTGGTCATGCCGAATTTCTATTTCACAAACCCGGTTACGGATGTGTATATGTCCATTCAATACGGAAGTGGTGACGAATTCGGAATAGGCATCATCGGTTTAATCATTTTAACTGTCGTGTTGATGCTTATACCATTTGTACCAAAGCTCATGAAAGATAAAACAGAGGATCGTGATGTAACACATGAGGCTTAATCTGTTGGTGAAGGGAATGGCACTTTGTGTCATCTCCCTTACTCTCCTCATGCCCACTGTAGCTGCTACTGGAGAAGATACGGATACGAATATAAAGCCAAATGAATACAAGCAAAAGGAACTCAATATTAACTCAGGTATATTGAGGGACCAAACCAAATACGAACAAAGCAAAACAACACCGAATGTAAAAAAAGACATTCAGTTCACTGAACCACCTAAACCTTCAGGCGGACAATTGAGTCCGGATTTATTCAGTGACTTGAAAGAAAATCCGCCTAAAACACCAGCCCGTATGATGGAAGAGATGGACATCTCTTTTAGTGATTCGGCTGCATCAGCACCTTCTGTAGATGATCAAGAAAAGCAAAACTCGGCCATGCTACCGATGATCTTTGGTTTCCTCATTGTCATAGGCATCATCATCATGATTGTCTTGATCCTTAAGGTGAGTGTGAAGGTTGAAAAGAAATAGTCTGCCCCGTCTGTTAAGAGGGGCAGGCTTTTTTATGTAGATCGCTTGATGTCAATCTGAGAAACTACGTACAATAGGGTGGACAAAGGAGGAGATTGTGATTCGAATTTCAATCGTTACAGGAGGATCAAAAGGGTTTGGTCTAGCACTTGTGAAGCGGCTGCTTTCACGTGGTGATCTTGTTTATTCTGCGGCAAGAAGTGTTGCACCAATGTCTCATCCAAAGCTGACTCATTCTCAGGTCGATCTATTGGATGAAAAAGTAGCTAGCGAATGGCTGCGCGGTATACTTTCCCTAGAAACAGTGACAGAAGCGAATGAAGTCCTACTCGTCAATAATGCGGGAATGGTGACACCTATCAAACGGGTAGGGCAGGGAGGGGAAGGAATGTATCATCAACATTACATGTTGAACCTTGTGACCCCGGTCATGCTGAGCCATTTGTTTGTCGAACAGACTCAGTCACTCAAAAGTAAGAAAACGATCGTCCACCTTTCTTCTGGAGCGGCGAAGAATCCATATAAAGGATGGAGTGGGTATTGTAGCTCAAAAGCAGGACTCGATATGTTTATGAGAACTTTACATGAAGAACAAAAAGACGAGACATTTCCTGTAAAGACATTTTCATTTTCACCAGGCACGATCGACACAGATATGCAGGGAGACATCCGAAAAGCAACGAAACAGGATTTTGAACAACTTGATCGTTTTCAGCATTTATATGAAGCAGGCGCATTGAAAAGTCCAGATGAAGTGGCAGGTATTTTGCTTGATCTGTTAGCGAACGACCCAACTGGTGGATGTGTATATGATGCACGTGAGTATGTGAAAAAGCAGTCATGATGACTGCTTTTTTTTCATCTGGTACAAGCAAACAAGCAACCTTTGTTCACAGTGCATAAGCTAATGTTGAGACGTAAATAAAATATGTCAGAACATTTGAGTTTCTATTCAGAATATGTTAGGATGCTAAAAATATAGATAAGGAGGGGGTTCCATGAGAAAGGTGACATTAATGGATGTATACACCCATCCAATCGCCCAAAAATATTTAAATCGTTCGGGGAAAGCTCATGCCATTGCTTGTGCTTATCATGCATTCAAGCTAGCTGTACAAGCTGGAGTCAATCCAGATCTCGCTGTGAAAGCCGCACTCTTGCATGATATGGGTCATTATGAATGGTATACTGCTGGCGGAGAATGGGATTATGAGACATATAGACGGAATGATATTCATGCCATTAAAGGGGCAGAGCGCGCCCACAAATTGCTCATACGTCTCGGCGAGGAGCGAAAAGCAGCCAAAGATGTTGCACTCGCCATCTTGCTTCATACAGATTCTTATTTGCCAGAGGGCGACCTTCATAAGGACACACTCCAGCAAATTGTAAAGAAAGCGGATGAAATGGATGAAGAGCCTGGTGGACATCACCATTACAGGCAAATCGAAGAATCTCTCGCTTTGAAAAAAATTGCGGACTTAGATCAGAAGGTGCAACAGGCACTCGAGCCTATGAAACACTCTGTTTAGTACGGAATGTCACCATGTACCTTTCCGTCCTGATCCACATACAATGTGCGAATCACAGTACGATTAAACGCTGATGTACCAGAAGTGGTGAGGCCAGTGTAATTGACTGTGACTGAATAGGCACCTTCTTGATTCAATTGAGTGGATGATGAAGATCGCATTTTGAATTGGTGATCTTTTTGTTTATCTTTAAAATAGACCGTTTCGACTGTTTTACTTAAGCGTTTGATCAGACTGCTTGAGTGTGTGGATGCATCTCCTGCTTTCATTGCTGCTTTTTTGATTTCCTCATTTAATGGAGAGTCAAAAGAGACAAGCAGCAAATAAGGAGATTTTTTTCCTGAATTTGATCGAACCATCCATTTTCCAGGAACGGGTTTATTGATCTGTACTTGATGTGAAAATGCGCCTTCATATGGGAAAGAAGCTTCTGTGGATGTGAATTTCGTTAAGACATCTCCATTAGGGGCGACGATTTCCAGCTCTGCTTCCTGACTTTGGTTTAACCACTGAATCGATAAACCATTCGTTCCTTCCTCTACATAAAATGCTTCTGTTTTATCTTTTTCACTTTCCCCGCCTCTTACATAAACATCCGTATTCAATTCATTCGTTTCTGGTTCAAGTTCAGAATCGTCTTCTATTTCGGTATTTGCGACATTAGCTCGAAGCTGATTTTGTAACACAGGGAACATGTTTGTGCCGTCTTTGATTGAGAAGTGATCCCATTTTCCTGTTAAAATATTATTTGCGTACGATAGCTTTGTGCTACTCACTGTCACTGCGCCATCGTTTGCTCCAAAGCTCTTTAAATACATGCCGCCCAAATATAAAACCCCGCCAAACCTTCCCCATTCTGAACCTGAATAAGTGACATATTTATGCGGGAATGTCTCTAATCGATCCGTTTCATTTCGGTAAGCAGCCATGATCCCTGTTTGTAGGGAATAAAGTGCTTCGCTTTTTTGGCCAAGGAGCTGCGCTAGCCAACTTCCGCCCTTACTATAAGCTAAATCCGCTAACGGCGTCCCATAATGAGGCGATCCGAGCGTAATGACTTTACTGACATATTGATGGGCATTGTGATAAACAAGTGCGGATTGTGTATCGACTCCGCCTTTACTATGACCGATCACGATGAGTTTTCGCCCAAAAAATTGATAGATTTCTTTTAGCTTTTCTGCTAATAGTTTTCCATTCTTTTTCGAGTCTTGATCAGGATATAAATCTACGAATGCGCTTTCGTATCCATTCTGAACAGCCTGTTTTGCCATATCGTTTTCGTTGAACCAAGTGGAGGAAGAACTATTAATGCCATGGACAAAAACAAGAGGGGGCTTTGATTGATCCTTTTGAATCGGTTCTTCTCCTCTAAACCATTTCCCTGGCGTACCAGGTTCATCTCCAAATGTGCCTGCATACGCATAACTTGCAGAGGATAAAAAGAACATAACAGCAATCATAAAAATTAATTTTTTCAAGATACTTCACCTCTTCAAATGATATAATTTGTTGGCACCACGAAACTATTATACTTCTAAAAAATGTAAAAGAATATCGTTTGTAAAAATATGGTATTAATGTTGTGGGTTTGCTGAGTGACATTCCCATTGTTTAGTGCATACGCTATGGGTAAATACACAAGTAAAGGAGCATGTAGGATGGCACAACAAGGAAGTCCGCAGCTTGTTTCGTTAGTTGATCCATATGTTTATCAAACATTGCAAAAAGTAGTCGGTATGAGATTAATTGTTCAAACAGTGAAAGATACAGTGCGTGGAAAATTGAAGGAAGTCATGCCAGATCATATTGTGATCGAGGCGGGAACAAAATCGGTTTTTTATGTGAGGATCCAGCAAATCGTGTCGGTGATGCCTGACCATAGTGAAAGAGTGTAACAAGCAGACGCATAGCTGTCTGCTTTTTTTATGCTTACTGATGTATATCTGAAGAAAACAAATGATATACCAATTGTTATTATTTTTTCGAAAAATAGGGTTCTAAAACAAGAAGCAGTTGACAGAAGGTGGGTTGAATAGTAGTTTTTTATTAAGATCAAAACGTAACAGGAGGAGCACCTTTGTTAAAATCTAAAGTTCACTTTTGGACATTCCAGATACTGTTAGTTCTACTTATTGTGTATGTATCAACAAAAGTCTCGTTTTTATTTCAGCCGATTTTCTTATTTGCGTCAACACTGTTTGTCCCAATTTTACTTGCGGGGATTCTCTTTTTTATCTTTAATCCCATTGTTCGTTTCTTGTCGAAGAAGATTCCTAGAACCGCCGCAATTCTCATCATTTATCTCCTGTTCATCGGCATCATCACGGTTCTAGTCAATGCGGCTGGGCCTGTCATTGTCTCTCAGGTAGGAGGGCTTGTGAAAAGCTTCCCTGGTTATATCACGGATATGCAGAAATTTATCAATGATTTCTCACATTCTAAAACATTTACCTGGATGATGAATCAAGATTATGTGTCTGTCTCAAAATTTGAGCAGTCCATCGTTTCAACATTAAAAGACTTGCCAGAGAATATTGCATCAAGCATGTCTGCTGTTTTTGGCGTGATTGCCAATATTGCATTAGCTGTGATCACGGTTCCATTCATCTTATTTTATATGCTGAAGGACGGCCATAAGTTTCCGGACAAGCTCGTGCAATTTTTACCTATCCCTTACCGCAAGGAAGGGCTGAAGATTTTCAAAGAATTAAATGATACCCTTGCTGCCTATATCCAAGGACAAATCGTTGTGTGTTTATTTGTCGGTGTCGCTTGTTTTATTGGGTACTTACTAATTGGTGTAAAATATGCGCTGATTCTTGGTATCATCATTGCGGTCACAAATGTCATTCCATATCTTGGGCCATATCTTGGAGCGGCGCCAGCCGTGCTGATCGCCTTTCTTGACTCACCTGGAAAAGCCATCGTGACAGTGATTGTGATTTTGGTCGTACAACAAATCGATGGAAACGTGATTTCTCCATTAATCATTGGGAAGCGATTGAATACACATCCGCTGACCATTATTCTCCTATTGATTGGGGCAGGTAGTTTTGGAGGAATTGTTGGGATGATCTTCGCTGTCCCAGTCTACGCGTTGTTAAAGGCGATTACGTTGAATATTGTCAGACTCATTCAGCTACGTCAGCGCTCTCGAAAAGAGCAACATTTACACGTGTAGGTAGAAGCACAATCATTTCTCTCGTTGCATAAGATGACTTAAATGAGTCAAAAAGGGAGGAAGAGCTAGATGCCTGCAATTATTGGACCCATTCATATTGAATCATTAGGTGGTAACGGTTCGGCTACATTTGGTGATGTACTCGCCATTGCGCCGCTTGCTGTAGACCATTCTAGTGGGGGAGCGGGAGCGTTTAATTCGGGAGACTATATGGCCCTCTCAAGTGATCCAAACGCCACCATGCTATGGGATTTCACTCTACTTGGCCAGCCTCAAGCGTTCAATGCATAAGAAGCAGCTGATGATACGACATATCAGCTGTTTTTTTATTTTAAGACACAGATTGGTGTGTTAGGCATATGATGAGGAGAGAAAAGGGGGTGGAAAGATGCCAGCGATCGTTGGACCAATCCATATTGAACGTTTGCTTGGAAACGGAGCAGCTCAATTTGGAGATGTATTTGCCATTGCGCCTAAAAGTGTCGATCATTCCACTGGTGGCACAGGTACGTATAATACAGGTGACTTTAATCGATTTTGCAACAGCCCGAACGTGACATTTGTTTGGGATGTCAACCTCATCAGTCAACAAAAGAGCTTTAATGCATAGACAGCTTCGAAAAGGATTCCTTTGCAGAAGCTGTCTTTTTTTATGGTACAATAGATATGGAAATAAGAAGACAAAAGAGGTGTCAAAAGAGGCAAATGAAAATCAGGAAAGCACATATCACAAGTGAAAAGCCGAAGACTTACAATGTATATTTACATGAAAATAAAAAAGAATATAAAACACTTGTCGCAGTCCCTGATATTGAATGGAGTATTTCCATTGCATATGAGGATGAGAAACAAATACTTGCACAATCTTTAGAACAATCCTTAATCGCAAGAATGGAGAAAGACGAAGCACGTGAACTGGCGCAAAAAATTGTGCACTGGGTCACAGAAATGTAAATTTTTTATCAGGAGTGGAAGCAGCGATGAAAGAAGAATCCGTCGATTTTTATTTGCAGCAAGGGATATTTGGACATGCTGAAACAAAGCCCGATGAACGAAGAATGTTTCTCGGTTCATTGAGAGAACGCGTCCTGCTTGCCTTAACAAAAGGACAGGTGTCGAGGAATCGACCGTATCAAGAAGTAGAACAAATATTGAAGGCTCATCGACAAGCTACTGTTCTTTTAAATGCAGAACTGTCGTATCAATCTTATTCTCAATATGTGAAAACCGCAAATGCTGCCGGCTGTTCATTTAAAGTTGTGAATCAACTCGAGGCACAATCTCCTTTTGGTCTCGTGATTGCCATGCCGCACGCGATCAATAAAGAACAGGTTTATATAGAAGACGAGCTATTTCAAAAAGCGATTTCTCGTGAATCTGCTGAATAGGTTCCCCTAGTGAAATGAATAGGCTATAATGATTCAAAAGAGACAAATGGAGAGATGTCGATGGGAAAAGCATTGATTTGTATTGATTATACTGTTGATTTTGTTGCGGATGAAGGGAAATTGACTTGCGGCAAACCTGGACAGGAGATTGAATCACATATCACAGAGATCACGTCTTCATTTATCGATGAAGGACACTTTGTTGTCTTTGCGGTCGATCATCATGAAGAGCAGGATCCATATCATCCAGAGACAAAACTATTTCCACCTCATAATATTCGCGGGACTGAAGGAATTGAGCTTTTTGGTAAACTAAGTTCACTATTTCACACGTCAAAGCATTTGAAACACGTCTACTATATGGAAAAAACAAGATACTCTGCTTTTGCAGGCACTCAATTAGAAATGAAACTACGCGAGCGAGGCATTACTGAACTTCATTTAGCCGGAGTATGCACTGATATTTGTGTTCTTCATACAGCTGTGGATGCTTACAATAAAGGCTTTCAGATTGTCATTCATCAAAACGCTGTCGCGAGTTTTAATGAAGCAGGTCACGAGTGGGCACTTTCTCACTTTGAGAATACACTCGGGGCGAAGGTGGTTAAGTAAGGGAAGGAGAATTGAAGTTGGAGAATCGGTTTATTGACGACAGTTTATCACTACATACAGATCTTTATCAAATAAACATGGCAGAAACATATTGGAGAGATGGCATTCATGAGAAGAAGGCAGTCTTTGAACTCTTCTTTCGAAAGCTGCCATTTGACAATGGCTTTGCCGTATTTGCAGGATTAGAAAAAGCGATTGAGTACTTATCAGAATTCTCCTTTACCGAAAGTGATCTTGCTTATTTAAAAGATGAACTTGGATATAAAAGCGATTTCATCGAGTATTTAAGCGGCTTGTCCTTTTCAGGTACACTTCATTCCATGCGAGAAGGAGAAATCGTTTTTGCCAATGAGCCGATCATGCGAATTGAAGCGACACTCGTTGAAGCACAGTTAATTGAAACAGCTTTACTCAACATCGTGAACTTCCAAACATTGATCGCAACAAAAGCGGCACGGATCAAGGGAATCATTGAAGATGAAACGGCCCTTGAATTTGGAACAAGACGTGCACATGAAATGGATGCAGCAATGTGGGGGGCTAGAGCGGCGCTTATCGGCGGTTTCCAAGCGACAAGTAATGTTCGTGCGGGCAAGCGCTTTAACATCCCTGTATCAGGAACACATGCACATGCGCTTGTACAAGCATATCGTGATGAATATACAGCGTTTAAAAAATACGCCGAAACCCATCATGATTGTGTCTTTTTAGTGGATACATATGATACGGTCAGATCAGGTATTCCTAATGCCATTAAGGTAGCGAAAGAATTCGGGGATAAGATTAACTTCATTGGTGTCAGACTTGATAGCGGAGACCTTGCGTATTTATCTAAAAAAGCGAGAGCCATGCTTGATGAAGCAGGATTCCCAGAGGCAAAAGTCATTGCATCAAGTGACCTTGACGAACACACCATCATGAATTTAAAATCACAAGGCGCCAAAATTGATGTATGGGGCGTTGGAACAAAACTGATCACTGCGTTTGACCAACCAGCACTCGGTGCGGTGTATAAACTTGTGTCTATCGAGGAAAATGGGGAAATGACGGATACGATTAAAATTTCATCTAACCCAGAGAAAGTCACCACACCAGGACGCAAGCGCGTGTATCGTATCATCAATCAGTTGAACCATCACTCTGAGGGAGATTACATTGCCCTTGAAGAAGAAGATGTTCATAGTGAAGATAAGTTGAAAATGTTCCACCCCGTCCACACATTTATTAGCAAGTTTGTGACAAACTTTGTCGCAAAAGACCTTCATGTGACCATTTTCGAAAAAGGGAAGCTTGTGTATGATAATCCAGATATTCAGACGATTCAAGCATACGTACAAGACAGCCTTGGGCTCTTCTGGGAGGAATATAAACGAATCAGCAAACCAGAAGAATATCCAGTCGATCTAAGTCAAAAATGCTGGGACAATAAAATGCAATTCATCCATGATGTGAAAAATAAAATCAAAAAAGGCCTTTATGAAGGCTAACCTTATGTGAAAAAGAGAGACCATGTGCACAAATGGTCTCTTTTTTTAATGAAACCGAATGAAATGAAACGAAGAGCGTCATCATTTGGTATACTGAAAACACATCTTGTTTGTCTTCGAATAAAGGAGGATTGGGGCAGTTGAGGGTGTTTGTTGCAAGGCAGCCTATTTTTAATAGAAAAGAACAAGTCGTATCATACGAGCTGCTATATAGAGATAGTGAAACCAACACATATAACGCTGAAGATGGTGATCAAGCAACAACAGACCTCATTATTAACAGTTTTTTAAACATTGGTATCGAAACACTTACAGAAGGAAAACGATGCTACATTAATTTCACCGAAAGCTTGCTATCATCTGATCTGCTGACGTATTTTGACCCACATCAGCTTGTGATCGAGATATTAGAAGATGTCCCCATTACCCCGGCACTGATTATGAGATGCAAGCAATTAAAAAAGTGGGGATATACGATCGCACTCGATGATTTCTTTCTCGATGGCTCACATTGTGATGACAAGTGGCTTCAAGAACTCCTCTATTGCATCGATATTTTAAAAATTGATTTTCTGAAGACAACGAAGGAAGAACGAAAAGAGATCCTGACTACATTCAAAAAATATAGGCTGCGATTCCTTGCGGAGAAGGTTGAGACACGAAAAGAATATGAAGAAGCATTAAAAGCTGGATTCCACTTGTTTCAAGGATATTTCTTTAGTGAGCCGCATGTAATTTCAGGGCGGGCATTGTCGACTAGCTTTCACGCGTATCATCAGCTTTTAAATGAGCTAAGCAAGGAACAGCCGAATATACAGATAGTGACCCATTTTATTGAAAGTGATCTTTCCCTTTCATATCAATTATTAAAAATGCTAAATTCAGGTGGCTTGAGACGTCTTTATCAAATTAAAAGTATTAGACAGGCGATTATTCTACTTGGTTTCAATGAGATTCGGCGGTGGATTTTCATTCTGTCATTTAAAGAATTGAATGTCCAAGTCAACTCAAGCCAAAAAGAAATCATCAAGATGTCGTTCATTCGAGCGAAAACGTGTGAACTCATGGCTAGACGTACCGGAAGAGACAATCCCGCTTCTTATATGCTGACAGGTATGTTTTCATTAATCGATACGCTGGTCAGAGCAGACATCAAAGAGCTTTTAAAAGAATTGCCTCTGTCTGATGAGGTCGGTGAAGCACTCCTAGGCTACGAAAATGATTATTTTTCTGTTTTACAAGTGGCGAAGCAAATTGAACGAAATGAATGGGATCAAGCGATGCTAGATGAAAATTTTCCAAAACAAGAAGCCTACAGTTGCTATGTAGAAGCCATTGAATGGTGTCATAAAATGTTCGAAACGTAAAAAAAGCCGCTCGCGTTAGAGCGGCTTTTCTTTGTCATCCCCAGCGTAAAAGGAGAAACAACCTGCTTGAAGTCAGGGATAAAAAGATGCGAATACCTTCAGGACTGAAGCGAATATCAACATTGCTCTTTACACCGATTTGCTTCAGCATTCTGATCACTGTGGCCGTATCAGAATGTTCAGCAGCTTGCATAATCCGCTGACCAAATGAAAGTGAGTTAGCAATCTGCTGTGTAATGAGTGATGCATCGGTGACGAGTCGCGTCGATTCCTTTGCGGCTCTTTGAAACGAATGGGCATCAACAGGTGGATAGGTGACAGGTGCGCGCTGATGTGCGCTATTCATTGCGGGAAACTGCAAACCAGGATAAGGGACATAGTAAAACAATAGGACACCTCTTCTCTTATCGTAGTGAAATTGGACGGATATCTGTTCTAAATGTATGTAAAAGATCAGAATAAAGAATGAAAAAAACATTCTATGTTTGTACATTCACCATAAAAATAGGTATTTTTGCGGTCGATTTCGGTGATTGTCGTCAAAAAATTGCGGTGTCCACAGTAGTGCCCAACAACTGATCCCGCTTAAGGAAAACCGCAGAAACGAATGGGATCATACGTTCTGTTGTAGGTGATTTAAGCCGAATGTTGCCTTTTTTGTTGTGGAAATGACAGGTTTGCTTTGAATTTGAGATAAAAGTATGATTTGAAAAGTCAGAAAATGATGAAAAAAGACCTATTGAATTTTGCGGTATCACGCATGTGTTTTGTGCATAGTTTTCGGTGAAAAAATACTCAATAGCATTTACACTGTTAGTAACAGATCAAATACTTATGACCCAATCACCATACACAAATACATTGATCTTCCAAAAAAGGAGAGTGGAATCGATGGAAAAGTATGAAATCGAAGAACTTAAACAATTATTATGGAAACTTGAAAACGAAATTAGAGAAACAACGGCTTCTCTTCATAACATTAACAAAAGCATTGATCAATACGACAAATATGAATATGTGAAAATTTCTTAAGACTTGATGAGATCAAGTCTTTTTTTTGTCTTAATACATACAAATAAAGGATATATTATTATATAATTGTTAAATAGTGATGTCAGTGGACAATTGCTTATTTCTTTTTAGTAATATAAGAGAATGGAAGGTGAGGAACAAGTCTAAGTATGCTAAACTATCTAGAGAACAAAAAGATCAAGCAGAATATGTTTGATTTTATTCAACATGCAGTGAAAAATCAAGATTTACAAAAGCTACTTCTTGAATTTACAGATACAAAGAATGAATTTTCTTTTGGCCAATTGGCATACCAGCATTATGAGGCATTTGGGGGTCAAGACAAGCAAGCGATTACAAAACTCGCAGCCGGGATTGAACTTCTCATATTATCAGCCGATATATTAGATGACATGGAAGATCGAGACAATGATGTATATCCTTGGATGGAATGTCAGAGCGGGGTTGCGATTAATGCAGCGAATATTTTATGGGCGACGAGTATTGGTGTCTTCTCAAAACTTCCAAATGCATCAGATCTTTTAACCTATGTGCATTCGTATTCTCTTCAGGCTATGGAAGGCCAACATTTAGATATTGCAGTAACGCCAGAGAATGAGCAGGATTGTTTAAATATCATGAAATTAAAGGCAGGATCGCTATTTGTCTTACCATGTGTGCTTGGTGTGATCTTGGCAACAGGTTCTTTTGAAGAAAAGGTGGAAGAGTACGCTTCCTATTTAGGAATGGTCGAGCAGCTTGAAAATGACTATGTAGCTCTTTTTAATAAAGAAAATATAGATTTTAAAAGAATGCAAACCTTGCCGTTTTTATATTTGAAAAATGAGTTTAATCAATCGAGTTCAGATTTGCTCCGATATTTTAAATCAGATGTTAGAAGCTTAAGTTATGAAGAATTAAAGGATAAATTAAAACAATCTGGTGTTCAACAATATGTATTTATTATGAGAAACGTTCTCTTAAATAAGTTTAAACAATCAATCAAGAAACTACATTTAGAGGCTCCTAAAAAGGAAAATCTGATACTCTTTTTAATTGGAGATGGGCAAGATGAATATTCAAAAACTAGTTAGTTATCTAGTGGATAATCCTTCAGCATTAAAGCAAGTTGAAAATGGAAATGCATCATTACTTCACGTTGATCAACTGACTGCTAACATTATTGTAGAGGGTTTTCAGAAAGAAGATACCATTAGATCAAAAAAATGGAGAGATGCTGGATGAGTATCGAGGTTATATGCAAAAGTTTTACTCGAGATTAACTTTTATTTTAATTATCCTTAGCTTCATCTATGTGATTTATATCTCCTACATCAATGTGTTTAACATCTTTGTAGGAGCAGTCGTTTCGGTGAATAGTGATGGACAACTTGAAATAGTGGATGTCGTAGATTTTACAGATAGTTATTATGCTGGTGTTAGAAAAGGCGACATCATACTTGAAGTGAACGGTAATAAAGAACCAACCGAAGAAGTAAGAAGAGAATACTTAGCAAATGTCAAAAGTTTAGTTGTTGATAGACATGGTGATGAAATTGTAATAGAAAATGTCAGTTTATTAAGTCAAGAAAATCTGTTTATTTACTTAATACCACTCATACTCTATATGATCTGCCTATTTTGTATATTTATGATTTTAAAAATTAATAAATCTAGGAAAAAAGAATCTGCTTATATTCTTGCTCTCTTTCTGTTGGCTATTGCTGTAGCTTATGTAAGTTCAGGTGGCTCTGGTAAAGGGGAATTTATTAGCGGTTTTATCGTCATTTCTACGATGACTAGTGTACCGCCGTTGTATATGCACTTTATATATCAGTATTTAAAAGAATTAGGAACGGAAGTTATAAGTTGGCGTTTGCTTCTTTCTTTGTATGTGGTTCCTATCATAAATATATTTTTGGAAATTTTCTTCAAAGATATGACTTATGCTTCTTTCAATTTACTTTCATTCTTTGTACTTGCGTTTGTTACAATTATTATCACAATAAGGGCTGCTAAAAAGTTGAAAGGTACTGAAATTGGTAATGTCCTTCGTGCCTTTGCACTCATTTTAATCGCTTCATTCAGTCCATTTATGCTATTTTTTATTATTCCTTATTTTTTTGATCAGTATTTTATTTCACCTTATGTTGCAGCATCATTCGGCCTATTAATTCCATTCTTTTTAGTTTATCAATTTATGTCAAACAAGTTGTATAATGTTGATTTCTTTATGGGGAGAATCAAATATTATAGCCTATTGGCCATTACACCAACTATATTAGTGGTTATTATATTTGATTTTATTCAGAAGCCAAGTGCTAACTTCTATACAGTGAAATTTACGATTATCACGTACATTCTTATGTTAACCGTCTTCTACATCAAAGAAATCATCGATTTCCGCTTTCGTCTAAAGCGTTTTTCAGAAAAGCATAATTACCAGGATAGTGTCTTTAAATTTACACAGCTCATTCGTGAAGCGTCATCACTTCATCAAGTGTTATTTCATTTGAAATTCACCATTTTAGAAGTGCTTGTAGTGAATAAAGCATTTGTGCTTGAGGTTAAGATAGATGGACAAATTGAAGAGATTGATGAATCAATAGATGACATTAAGCTATGGGACAAGTATAAAGATCAATTACAAGCGGTTATCGGTGAAGTAGGCAAAATCATCGAAATTGATAAAGGATTTGTGATGAAGATTGGCGAACGAGGCGGTCACTCCTTTGTGATGTGTTGTTTATCTAATTTGCGAACGCCGAAGCTGACGAGAGATGAGATTTCTTGGCTCAAGACGCTAGCATTCTATACTAGTGTCAGCTTAGAAAATGTCGTGAAAATTGAAGAACTTATGGAGCATTTAGAGGATCTAAAACAACGTGAAGCCAATCCGGCTTGGCTGAAAAAGATCATGTTTGCCATGGAAGAAAAGCAGCGCTCGGATCTAGCAAGGGATCTTCATGATTCGGTGCTGCAGGATCTGATTTCTTTGAAAAGACAGTCAGAGATGTTTTTAACCAATTTCCAAAATGACCAATGCCCAACTTCTATTGAAAATTCACTGATTTCATGGAATGAACAAATGTCTAAAGTGATTCAAACGACAAGGGAGACATGTCATGAACTTCGGCCGCAGTTGCTCTATGATTTAGGTTTAGTGAAGGCTATATCGAAGCTGACTTCACAAATTCAAGAGGAAGCGCCGTTTCATATTCGATTGAATACGACCCGCTTGGATAAAGAGCTGGATATTGATATCGACTCACAACTGAATATTTATCGAATTGTTCAAGAGCTGTTATCCAATGCGTTAAAACACTCTCATGCGACACAAGTCTTAGTGATGCTGATTCGTATTAAAGACCAGTTGGTACTTCACTATGAGGACGATGGAGTGGGTTTTGATGCAAGTCAGCTGGATCAGCATACGATGAGCATGGGTCTTTCGGGAATAAAGGAGAGAGTCAGGGCGCTAAATGGAAAGCTTCAGATTCATACAGCACCAGAAAAAGGACTCAACGTGAAAATTGAAATAGAATTGTAACGATTTATTAAGGATAAAGACTTGGCATTGGCCAAGTCTTTTATATAAAATGGAAGTGAGTGATTTAAAGGGAGGAAGACATGAAGAAGATATTGGTCATTGATGATCATCCGGCTGTCATGGAAGGCACCAAAAGCATATTAGAATCCGATCAGCAGTTATCAGTGGATTGTTTAAGTCCTGATGCAGAGGCCGCCTTTTTAAAGACGCATGACTTTTCCATCTATGATGTCATTTTGATGGATTTAAATCTCGGGGACATCAATGGAATGGACATTGCGAAACAAATACTTGAAACACATCCACATGTAAAAATTATCATTTATACAGGATATGAAGTAGATGATTATTTTGAAGAAGCGATTCGGGCGGGATTGCATGGTGCAATTAGTAAAACAGAGACAAAAGACAAAATTATTGAATACATACATCGCACATTGCAAGGAGAAGTAGTGATTCAGCTATCCTATTTAAAAAAGTTAATTTCACAACAACAAGAAAAGCCAGAACAGGCGCAGCAGACAGACCATGAGCTGTTAACAGAGCGAGAATGCTTGATTCTGAGAGAAGTAGAAAAAGGGTACACGAATCAAGAAATTGCCGATGTACTTCATTTGAGCAAGCGCTCCATTGAATACAGTTTGACCTCCATCTTTAACAAGCTGAATGTAGGATCTCGAACAGAAGCCGTGTTAATTGCAAAGTCTGAAAGTGTGCTGTAAATGTGTGAAGGGAGAGGATCAAGATGGATGTGAGTGCATCAAATACTCTGCTTGAGGCACTTGGGATTGAAATTGTAGAATGCAATCAATCACGCTGCGTTGCGACAATGCCAGTTGATCACCGAACAAAACAGCCATTTGGCTTATTGCACGGAGGAGCTTCGGCTGCTCTAGCAGAAACAGTGGCGAGCATGGGAGCTGCTGCACATTTAGACTTAACGAAGCAGGTCTGTTCAGGTATTGAAATCAATGCCAATCATTTAAAGTCTGTACGTGATGGAGTGGTGACAGCGACAGCTGTACCTGTTCATGTAGGACGGCGTACGATGGTATTCCAAATTGATATCAAAGATGATCGAGATCGGCATATCTGTACGTCAAGATGTACACTCGCTGTCATTGATCGCATATAAAAAAGCTCCCGGTACAGCGGAAGCTTTTTTTAATTATAAGACTCTGAATCATAAAAAATTTTACCTAAATGTATGTTCGATTGTTCTTTGTAAATGGTGCAAATTAAAAGGAAGTGATTGATTATGAAATGGGGCAAAGCCAAGAAACGCTTAATGAGTTTTGTATGTGAATCTTTGCGCGAAAGAGTAGATGTGCACGTGATGAACTATCGAAAAGCACACGACCAGGTCGGTAGAGCTGTTATCACTGTTGATAAAATAGAAATGGTCAGTATGTGTTCAATTACTGCCGGAAGAGAAGAATATGATAGAGAAAGAGCAATTCGTATTCAACTAGACGATTTTAGCTATGATGATGTGTTGAATAATAGAGCGATCCAGGAACAAGCCTATGAACAATTGAAAATGGAAGGTATTTATTCACAATATGATTTCTTTTCTGCTTTGGAGGAATATTTTCATTCCCCCATTGAAGTATCATTAAAATCGAATGATATGCTGATCAAAATATTGTGTATTTTGGACCGTCGTGTCGGGAAAAGAACGTTACGTAAAATGAAAGAATCAATTTCAGAAGAAAAAACAGTCGTTCAGGATTTTTATACATTACGTTGTGACGCAGAAAATAGACATTGTAGCGCATAAAAAAAACAGAACTTCCATCATCAGAAGTTCTGTTTTTCCGTTTTTATAAATAAGAATCCTCTTTGCGCTTAATCACAAAGTTGCGGAAACCGCCATAATCATCTTGCACACTTCGTTTATCAAGTTTGACCCCAGTATTGTAAGCGGCTCTTCCGATCAAGTGAGCGCCGACTGGTGCGGTCAGGAAGATAAAGACGACCCCTAGTAGGATTTTTGCAGAGAACACACCTGAAAGAAACCAGCCGTGAAAAAACACACCAATTAAAATGAGAACCACACCAAGTGTTGATGCTTTTGATGCCGCGTGCATACGTGTGTATACGTCGGGTAAGCGAAGCACGCCAATGGCTGAGATGAGACAAAGGATCGCGCCAAGTAAGATAAAGAAAATGACGATGGCTTTAGCGATGACGATCATTTTCAATCACTTCCCCTTTCTCAAGGAATTTAGAAAAAGCGACCGTGCCAATAAAAGCAAGGATGCCAAGCAGTAAAATAATTTCAAAGAACATCGTCGTTCTAAGCAAAATCGAAACAATGGCTGTCATCCCAATTAAATTGATACCGACCGCATCAAGCGCACTCACGCGATCAGGGATTGAAGGCCCTTTAATGATCCGAATGACAAAAAGCAGGGTGGATACAGCAAGGATGCCAAGTGCAATTTGTAAAATGATATCCATTACTTACCGCTCACCTCCAAGATTGCCTTTTCAAATGATACCCGAATATCATGAATGGCTTTTTGGGCATCTTCAATATCCATTGCATGAATGTATAAGATGGAACGATCATCTGATATATCAATGACCAATGTACCTGGCGTCAACGTAATTAAGATGGACAAGACGGTGATTTCCCAATCACTTTTGAGGTCTGTACGAAAGGCAAAGATACCAGGCTTAATTTCAAGTTTTGGAGAGACAACGGTCTTTAGGACACTTAAGTTTGCAAGTAGCAGCTCTCTAATGAAAATGATCACGAGCTTGATGATGGCATAAAGAGCATAGCCGTAAAAACGTTGCGGGAAGAATCGCCGTAGCATAAAAATGGCGATCATCCCTAATACATAGCCTGAAATAAAGTCGGCGGATCTAAAAGAATCATTGATAAACATCCACGTAAAGGCGAGGAGAGTGTTTAGTAATATTTGAAAGGCCATGTTCATCTACTCCTTCAGCACAGCTTGAATATATTTTTCTGGTGTTGAAAGCATTTCAGCCGCTTGATTGATATAAGGCGCAATGAACTCTGTGCCTAACCCAATCGCAAGCGATAGGATGACTAGTAGCACCCCTGGATACACCATTCCTTTAATGGAAGGCTTCCTTCTTACAGGTAAATCCTGTTCCTCGCCCCAAAATGCTAGCATGAAAATTCTCATGACAGAATACAGGACAAGAAGACTAGAAAGGA
The DNA here is from genome assembly GCF_047229225.1 of Bacillus sp. 179-C3.3 HS. Classification (NCBI taxonomy): domain Bacteria; kingdom Bacillati; phylum Bacillota; class Bacilli; order Caryophanales; family Bacillaceae; genus Bacillus; species Bacillus sp. 179-C3.3 HS. The sequence goes on from NZ_JBFEFT010000011.1 coordinate 30,878, forward strand.
GGACAAGGATGGAAAACGTCATGTGACCTGCAGTGAATCCACCTTCGACAATTTTTAGTTTTCCGATAAATCCACTGAATGGTGGAATGCCCGCAAGTGATAAGGCTGATAGGAAAAACATCCAGCCGAGAAGGGGCTGAGATTGAATGAGTCCACCCATTTTTTTCAGATAATTGGTGCCAGCATATACAAACAATGCACCTGCTAGCATAAATAAGGCTCCTTTGATGACCATATCATGAATGAGATAATAAATGGCTCCTTGGAGTGATGCAGGCGTGTTGGCGGCGATCCCAAACAAAATGACGCCAACGGCGGTGACAATGTTATAAATCACAATCTTCTGTACATCAGAATAGGCAATGGAACCAATGACACCGAAGATAACCGTCAAGACAGCTAGCCAAGCAATGAGTGTATGGGTGAATCCTGTATCATGTATAAAGATTAACGTAAAGACCCTAGCGATGGCGTATAAGCCTACTTTGGTTAGTAATGCGCCAAAGAGAGCTGAAATCGCTGCAGGTGGTGCATGGTAAGAACCTGGTAGCCAGAAATAAAGCGGGAAAATACCTGCTTTTAAGCCGAATACGATGAGGAACAGAACGCCAATCACCGTGATTAAGCCGGTTTGTCCTGATTCAGCTATTTTCACACTTAAATCAGCCATATTTAATGTTCCTGTGACGGCATATAAACACGCCACACCGACAATGAATAATGCAGAGGAGATGATGTTAAACACAATATATTTCAATGACTCACGAAGCTGAGGCTTTGACCCGCCTAATACAATGAGCATATAAGACGCCATCAGTAGTAATTCAAAGAAAACAAATAGGTTAAAAATATCCCCGGTTAAAAAGGCACCAGTGACGCCAGCTAATAAGAACTGTACGCCAGAATAGTAAAACAGTTGCTCTCTTTCTTTCCCAATCGTTTGAAAAGAGAAGAGAATGGTGACAAGCCCGACAATTGAAGCGGTTAAGACGAGCAGTGCCGCAAACTGATCGGCGACAAGTGCAATGCCAAATGGGGCTTTCCATCCCCCTAAATTAAGGGTTTGGATGCCGTTTGTAAAAATCGTTTGAACCAAATAGACGTTACAAATGATAGCCGAAAGAGATGCAAAGACACTAAATCCTCTTGAGAGCTTGATATGTTTATTCATAAATATCAACAGTGTAGCAGATAGTAACGGAATTAAAATGGGTAGGATCACGAGATTATTCATGTTGATCATTTCCTCTCATTTGATCCATGTCATCTGTTCGTAGCTCTTGGAAGGCACGGAAGGCCATCACGAGCAAAAAGGATGTGACGCCAAAAGCAATGACTATGGCCGTTAAAATTAGTGCTTGTGGCAATGGATCTACATAGGATGTGAGCCCCTCTTGTAAAATAGGAGGCGCTCCTTTTTTTAAGCCGCCCATTGTTAATAGAAGCAAATGGACGCCATGACTTAATACGGCAGTACCAACGATGACCCGAAGAAGGCTTTTTGAAAGCATTAAATAGGTCGCTGTCATAAAGATAATTCCAACGATAATCGACATTAAAAACTCCATTATTCCTTCTCTCCAATCGTTTGAATAATGGTCATGGTGACACCAACAACAACCAAATAAACACCTATATCAAACAGAACGGCTGTTGCAAGCTCAGTTTCCCCTAAGACTGGCAATTGGAAGTAACCAAACGTATGGGATAGGAAAGGTGCACCGAAAAGGAATGATCCCATTCCAGTCAGGATGGCAATAAGCAGGCCGAATCCTGCTACGTAAATAAAATTAAATGGCAGGATACGTCTCACTGTTTTCAAGTCATAAGATAGGAGCAGGAGGACAATCGCGCCAGCACTCATCAAACCGCCAATAAATCCTCCGCCAGGGTTATTATGACCTGCAAGGAACAGATGGAATGAGAAAAGCAATATGATGAATGCGGTGATTTTAGTCGTGACTTGTAAAAGCATATCATTCGTATCAATTTTTCTCATCGCCGCACACCTCTCTTCCGTTTCCTTTGTGTTTTTAATAAACCATAAATACCGAGTGCTGCAATGGCGAGCACTGTAATTTCAAACATTGTATCAAAGCCTCTAAAATCAACGAGAATGACATTGACAATATTATCTCCGCCGGCAAGCTTGTAGCTATTCTCGATAAAATACGATGCGATCGTATCAAGTGATTGCTGACTTGTAGAAGCGAAAGCCAGGCAGGTCACCATGATACCTACACCTAATGAAATGATAAAATTCGTTAATTTAAAGCTTCTCGTTTTTTCCTTCAAGTTTAGCCTTGGTAAATGATAGAAGCACAGTAAAAATAGTGCCACAGATATCGTTTCGATAATCAACTGTGTGAGCGCAAGATCAGGTGCTCTAAAAATCACGAAGAACAATGACAGTGTGTATCCCATGGCACCTAATGCGATGATGGCTGTTAATCGTGAACGAGCGAACACTGTTGTAACAGTCGCCGCCACCATGACAAGCGAAAGGACGATCTCATAAACGCCAATTGGTGCAGCGTTCTCTGTCGAAAAGGAGAATGCTTGCTGATAAATCATGACACCGCCAAGCATGACAATCATGAATCCAAACACATACACAAGATAATCCCGAAGGAATCCAGTCATATAGCTGTTTGTCAGTTGATATGATCCTTTTTCTAATCCAGAAAGTGAACGATCATATAGTGCATTAAATGACCATTTCTCTTTAAATATGTTGTAAATTGGACGCCATTTCGATAATGTCAAATATCCGATAATCCCAAGCACGACGACCCCAATTGTCATATAAAGCTCTGGTTGAGGTCCGTGCCACGCTTTAATTTCCACAGCAAACCTCGTACCAGGTTTAATTGCTTCCGGGATAATCGCTGCTATTGCCGGTTCAATAATCGAATAGGCAAGAATATTTGGGAAAAAGAAAAATGTCACCACGAGTGAAGCAAGAATCATCGGAGGGATGAGCATACCAATCGGTGCTTCATGCGGTTTTTTCTCTAATTGATCCAATTTGAGACGACCTCTAAATGTTTTAAAGACAAGCATCATACTGTAAATGAACGTAAACACACTCGCTAGCCAAGCAACAGCTGGGAAGATTGCCCCCCATGTGGATACGTCGGTGAAGCTGATGTCAGAGATTCGAATCATACTAGTGAAAAACATCTCTTTACTTAAGAAGCCATTAAATGGTGGAAGTCCAGCCATTGAGAATGTACCAATTAACGTAATTGTAAATGTGATAGGCATGATCGTCATTAATCCGCCTAACTTCCGAATATCACGTGTACCTGTTTCGTGATCAATGATGCCAGCCGCCATAAAGAGACTCCCTTTAAAAGTGGCGTGGTTGATTAAATGGAAGATAGCAGCAAGAACGGCTGCGCCAAAAAAGGCTGTATTGTTTTCATGAATCGCTGCTGCGCCTACGCCAAGCATGAGCATAATCATTCCGAGCTGACTGACGGTAGAAAAGGCCAAGATGGCTTTCAAATCATTTTGCCTCACAGCATGGAATGATCCCCAGAATAGTGTGACAAGTCCGACGATTGAGATGGTCCAAAACCAAGTCTCTGATACGGCAAAAATAGGACTGAATCTGGCGACAAGATAAATGCCGGCTTTTACCATTGTGGCTGAGTGCAAATAGCTGCTCACAGGGGTCGGTGCTTCCATTGCATCTGGCAACCAAATATAAAAAGGGAATTGGGCAGATTTTGTAAAGGCACCAAGTAAAATTAGGATCATGGCAGGGATAAAATAAGGTGATGCCATGATGAGATCAATCTGATTGATCGCTTCACGAATACTGAAAGAATCAGTGATCAGATAGATGAGGATGAAACCACCAAGCATAGCTAATCCGCCAAATACGGTAATCAGCAGTGACTTTGTCGCACCGTAGCGTGATTGCTTCCGCTTATACCAATAGGCAATTAAGAGGAAGGAAGAGATACTCGTTAACTCCCAGAATAAGTAGAGAACGACCATATTGTCAGAGAGAACAACACCAAGCATCGCGGTCATAAACATTAACAAGTACGTATAGAAGGAACCAAGTTGTTCTTTTTCCTTCGATAAGTAAAAGATACTGTACAAGACAACAAGTGCACCTATACCTGTAATCAATAAGGCAAATAACAGGCTAAGACCATCTAGATAGACAGTAAAATTCATGCCTAGTGAAGGTATCCAATCAGCCTGGGCAAACAATGTTTGATCATTTGAAGTGAGACTGATCATTTGGATAAAATAGACAAACAAAAGAATGGGTAAGATGAGTACAAACCATCCTGTATGTATGCGCCTTACATATTTAAAAAGGAAAGGTACGACAAAGGCAAGTAAAAATGGTGATAGGATGGCGAAGTGAATAAGCTGCAAGAATATAAACCTCCTTTAATCAATTTAAATTCACGTTCTAAAGAACTGGTAATTTAAATTATATCGTAAATACAGCCTTAGTGCATGGGTTTAAAGTGAATTAAAGCAAAAAAAGTGCTGTTTTTGAGTTCTCTTGACCCCCAAATAATTTTATCAAAAATTCATCTTATTGTATATTGTTTTGTATTTCGTACATGCTTTTCTTAAAGGAGCTGATCATATGAAGCGCAAGATCGGAATCAGCATAAGCATATTGTGTACCATTTTAGGAGGAGCATTCCTCATTGAGAGAAATGAGCAAAAAAGGTGGCAGGAAGAAAGCGAATGGCCGCTTTTTTCAGAGCATCTTCTCCACATGACCTATCAAGAGGCGAAACAGTATCCTTATCTACCTCGAGAGTATTTACGCAGTGTACTAGCTGATGATTGATTTTCTATAGGATAAAAGGAATGTAAAAAAGCATGTGCTCTATAGGAGAACACATGCTTTTCGTATTGTTTGTCTTAACTGAACATTCTAAGTAAGATCGTTGCACAAATGACAGTTGCAGCTCCGCCAAGACGTGTAGATACTTGGGCGAAAGGCATAAGTCCCATTCTTCCAGAAGCTGAAAGGATGGCTACGTCACCAGTACCACCAAGACCACTGTGACAGCCAGTCACAATTGCAGACTCTACTGGATACATGTTCATAAATTTACCAACAAAGTAACCTGAACCGACCATTGCAACAACAACAGCGATACATACACAAATAAATGGAATAGAAATCACAGAAGCCACATCATCAAGTGGAATATATAGAATTCCTAGACCAACCATGAGCGGCCATGTAAAGCTTTTTGAAACAAACTTGTAAAATTGCTGAGAACCATTTTGTAGATGCTGAGGCATCACATTTAAATATTTGATTAATGCAGCAAGAACAATCATCAAGATTGGACCTGGAATATGAACAAAGCTCTCTAACAAACCACCAAAAATGAAGGTTGTACAAGCAACGAGCACACCTGCACCCATCAAACCGAAATCAACTTTTGCATCCATGTCTGGTTGCTCGAAGATTTCATTTGCTTCTTTTGATTTGACAAGACGACCATTCCCGTTAAGTTCAGGACGCTTTTCTCCAAGCTTCTTCATTGCGCCAGCACAGATGATGGCAATGACGTTACCGATTACGGCAGCAGGAATCAATTGAGAAATTAATGATTCTGCTGATACGCCAAGAATTTGTGAGTATGCAATAGATAATGGCAAAATACCTTCTCCAACACCACCTGCAATAATCGGTACGATGATATAGAAGAATGAATGGTGTGGTGTATAACCAACTAACAGACCAACGAGAATTCCCGCAGTCACAGCCGCAAGCGTACCTACTACAAGAGGAACAAACATACGAATAAGTCCTTGTACTAAAACAGTTCGTTGCATTCCAAGAATACTACCTACTACAAGAGCAGAAATATAGAAGTAAAGGAAGTTAGACTCTTTCATCAGAGACGTAACCGCTTCCAGAGAGTTAGAATTCATTACGTTAAAGAAGACCAAAAATGATGGTACGAATAAAGCAAGAATCGCTGGTCCACCAATATCTTTTAAGATTGGAATACGTTGCCCCACATCTCCGAGGAAAATCCCCAAAATCATAATAACAGCGAAACCGCCAAGCATATTTGCTGGAATTTTATTAAAATAAGCGGCAGTTAAAATAATTGCTGCAAGTACTAAATACACAGGAAGATCAATCACACCAATTTTCCAAGTGATGATCTTTTGGAAAACGCTTTTATTATTGTCAGAATCGTTTGTAATCGATTTCAATTGTCGTGCATTAGCCACATAAACACCCCCAAATGTTATTTGTTTCAATTGTAGAAGATAAAAAGACACTCATCTATTTATTAAACTAAATTAAGTATAATAAAAGTAAAATAAACATAAGGACTACTGGTTTTATCATACAAAAATCCCCTGAAGATCCGTTGTCTTCAGGGGATTTATTTGAAATGTATTTATCGTTTTCCTTTTAAATAAGGTGTACCTAGGGCTTTCGGTGCATCTGCACGACCGATGAACCCAGTCAATGCGATGATGGTGAGCACGTACGGTGCAATGAGCATGTACACATTCGGTATATCTTGAAAAAGTGGTAAAAGAGACCCGATGATACTTAAACTTTGTGCAAAGCCAAAGAATAAAGCAGCTCCCATCGCACCAAATGGATGCCATTTACCGAATACAAGCGCCGCTAATGCAATAAAGCCTTGACCTGTAATCGTTGAATGTGAGAAATCAAGGGCGATGGTAGACGCATATACAGCACCGCCAAGACCGCCAAATAACCCACTAATCAGAACTCCAATGTAGCGCATCCGGGAAACGTTGATCCCCATTGTATCAGCTGCCATTGGGTGCTCTCCGACTGCACGTAGACGAAGGCCAAACGGCATTTTAAATAAAACAAACCAAGCAACAGCTGCTAAAGCGAGTGCGAGTATAGAAGTATAATACACATCGCTAAAGAAAATGTCTCCGATAATCGGGATGTCATGTAAAAGAGGAATGTCCCCTTTATAGAAAGGTGCAGTAATTTTATCCGTTTGGGCTTTTCCATAAATGAGCTTGACGACAAACAGTGTAGCGCCAAGTGCGAGCATGTTTATGGCAACCCCAGATACGGTTTGGTCTGCACGAAACGTAATGGTCGCAACAGCGTGGATGAGTGAGAACAAACCGCCAATCACCATCCCGACAAGAAGACCAAGCCACGGGGTCAAAGCGCCAAACGTATCTGCAAATAATAAGTTAAAAATTATACTGGAAAATGCTCCGACGACCATCAAGCCTTCAAGACCGATATTGACAACACCTGATCTTTCCGAAAAGACGCCTCCAAGAGCGGTTAAAATAAGTGGTGCAGCATAAACAAGTGTTGCTGGGACAATGATTTCAAGAATTTGCAGAAATCCCACTTATTTTCCCCCCTTTTTCTTCAATTGTTGAATGACTAGACGGATCATATAGCTTGAGGCGACGAAAAGAATAATGATCGCAATGACAATGTCAACGACTTCAGTAGGTACGCCAGATTCAAGCGGCATATTGAGTGCGCCGACCTTTAATCCACCAAGCAATAGTGCTGCTAGAACGACACCAATTGCAGTGTTTCCGCCTAATAACGCGATGGCGATTCCATCAAAACCAACACCAGTGAATGAGCCTTTGATTGCGGCGTATTCAAATGTACCAAGACCTTCCATCGCACCGGCAAGACCTGCAAATGCACCAGAGATGAGCATGGCATAAATGATATTGCGGCGAACGTTCATCCCTGCGTATTGTGACGCCTGTTGATTCATGCCAACAGCTCGTAATTCAAAACCTTTAGAGGTTTTTTGAATAATAGCCCACATGATGATGGCGGCAAGAATGGCCACAAAAATTCCGTTGTGCATTCTAGAGAAATCGGTGATTTCTTCAAAGAATCCAGAACGAAGGGATGCGGTTTCAGCAATTTTTTCTGTTTTATCTTTATGATTCGTTAAAATATTTGAAATGATATAGTTGGTCACGTGAAGCGCAATATAGTTCATCATGATCGTGACGATGACTTCATGGACATAAAAACGAGCTTTTAAAAAACCAGGGATAAAGCCCCATAAGGCACCTGCAACAGCAGCTGTCATTAAAGCGAGTGGCAAGTGAATATAGGCTGGTGCATCAACGGCTGTTCCAACCCATACTGCAGCCACCCAACCAATCAGTAATTGCCCTTCTACACCGATATTAAAGAGCCCTGTCCGAAAAGCAAAGGCAACCGCAAGCCCTGATAAAATATAAGGTGTCACTTGTCTAATGGTCTCTCCCATATAATACGTTTCACCGAAGACACCATTCCAAAGGGCAGCGTATCCATCGATGACACTATAGCCGCTTGCAAGCATGATAATGGCTCCAACGAGAAGGCCAAGTACAATGGCGACAAGTGGAACAAGCATATTTTTTAAGCGATTAGACATGAACTTCTTTCCCCACTTCCTGTTGCGTACTTCCAGCCATTAATAAACCAAGTTCTTGCTCTGATGTTTCTTTTGGATCAACAATGGCAATGATTTTCCCTTCAAATATGACAGCAATTTTATCACTGACATTCATAATTTCATCTAGCTCAAAAGAGATCAGAAGCACGGCTTTTCCGGCGTCCCTTTGTTCAATTAAGCGCTTATGGACAAATTCAATGGCACCAACATCAAGTCCGCGTGTCGGCTGAGCGGCAATGAGTAAATCAGGATTGCGATCCACTTCACGGCCGATAATGGCTTTTTGTTGGTTTCCGCCTGAAAGTGCACGCGCTTCTGTATATTCACTTGGCGTGCGTACGTCATATTCTGAGATAATGCGTTTTGCTTTTTCATAAATGTTTTTCATACTCATCAAGCCAAACTTAGAGTATGGACGTTGATAATACGTTTGTAAGGAAATGTTTTCCCCGATTGAAAAATCAAGCACTAAGCCATGCTTGTGACGGTCTTGAGGGATATGCCCAATACCAGATTCAGTGACCTTCCGCGGGGGAAGATTATGAATGGCTTTGCCGTTTAGCATGATGGAGCCTGATTCTGTTTTTCTTAGCCCTGTAATGGCTTCAATCAGTTCAGATTGCCCATTGCCATCTACACCAGCGATCCCGACAATCTCGCCAGCTTTCACAGAGAGATTCAAATGTTTCACTGCTTCAATCCCTCTAGCATCCTTTACCATCAAGTCTTGAATTTGTAGGACTTCCTCAGCTGGAGAGGCAGGTGTTTTATCTGTTTTAAAAGAGACTTCACGGCCGACCATTAAGCTAGCAAGTTCATCTTTATTCGTGTTGGCGACATCAAGTGTTCGGATCCCTTGACCTTTTCGAATAATGGTCACGCGATGACAGGCATCCATAATCTCTTTTAATTTATGGGTAATTAAAATGATGGATTTCCCTTCATTGATTAAATTTTTCATAATTTGTATGAGTTCTTTAATCTCTTGGGGGGTTAATACGGCGGTTGGTTCATCGAAAATTAAGATATCTGCACCGCGATAAAGTGTTTTCAAGATTTCTGCACGCTGTTGCATTCCGACAGAGATGTCAGCCACTTTTGCGGCGGGGTCGATTTTCAGACCATAGCGGTCGGAAAGTTCTTGTACTTGCTGTATGGCTTGTTCTTTGTCGATCTTTCCAAGCTTTTTTGGTTCTTTCCCTAAGATAATATTTTCAGCAACAGTGAATGTATCAACAAGCATGAAGTGCTGATGCACCATGCCGATACCTAAATCAGTCGCATCGTTTGGGTTTGTGATGTGAACAGTTTTTCCGTGTACCTTGATTTCACCTTTTTCAGGCTGATATAGTCCGAAAAGCACGTTCATGAGCGTTGATTTTCCTGCGCCGTTTTCACCAAGCAGCGCATGAATTTCGCCCTTCTTTAGCTGTAACGTAATGTTATCGTTCGCTACAATGCCAGGGAATTCTTTGCGTATATTCAACATTTCAATGACATAATCCACAGGTTTAACCGCTCCTTTTTTAGGGTGCTGATGAAGATAAAAACTAGCAAAAGAAAAGCTGCAAAACAAGGCTGCAGCTTTTCTTTCACCACCTTTGACATCAAGAGGAGGTAAAGGAGAGGCAAGGGGATAAGGCACGCTTATCCCGATGCACAAATTAAGCTTTAAAATCTTTTAATTCATCACGTGTTGCAGGGATTTTCACTTCACCCTTGATGATTTTTTGTTTCCATTCTTCTACTTTCTTTAATACATCTTTGTCAAGGTTGTCTTGAGATGGAGAAATATCAACGCCGCCTTCTTTCAGACCGTACGTGATCACTTCACCGCCAGGGAATTTCCCATCTTTCGCTTTCGTTGTTAAGTCTTGTACCGCTGTGTCTACTTTCTTAATCATAGACGTGAGGGTAACACTTTGTTTTGTTCCAGGAACTTTTCCTTCGTCATATTGGTCTTTATCCACACCAATGACCCACACTTTACGATCTGGATCTGCTTTTTTCAGGTTTTTCGCTTCTGTGAAGACACCAGTTCCTGTGCCACCAGCTGCATGATAAATGATGTCAACACCAGATTTGTACATACTTTCAGCTGTTGCTTTCCCAATATCCGCTTTATCAAATGCACCTGCATATTTTACTTCAACTTTCGCTTTCGGGTTAGCCGCTTCAACACCTGCACGGAAACCTACTTCAAATTTTCTGATCAGTTCTGAATCCATCCCACCAACAAAACCAATTTTGTTTGATTCTGTAGAAAGGGCAGCTGCAACACCTACGAGGAATGATCCTTCGTTTTCGTTAAACATAATGCTGGCAACGTTGTCTTTTTCTACGACAGCATCAACGATAGCGAAATGATTCTTCTTACGTTGATCAGCGATTTCCGTAATTGAATCTTGCATTAAGTATCCGATGCCGTAAATAAGGTCAAATTTTTCACGAACCAATTTGTTTAAGTTTGTTGTATAGTCAGCATCTGATTTAGATTGTAAATAATCAAATCCGTTTTTACCTTTTGTTAAATTGTTTTCTTTACCAAATGCCTGTAAACCTTCCCAAGACGATTGGTTAAAAGATTTGTCATCGACACCACCGATGTCTGTGACCATGGCAACTGTGAATTGATCTTTATCTTTTTTGTCACTGCTGTTTGAGCCGGAGTTGCCGCATGCTCCAAGGATGGTTCCTGCTGCTACGACTAAGGACAATGCTAGTCCAATTTTGCGCTTCTTCAAAACATAACCCCCCATAAAATTTAAAAGTTTCAGAATAGTCTCGCGAAAAAGACCGAATCTTATTCTCTCCAATTGTGTACGCTCTCGGAATGGAAAGGGTATTTTATCCTTCTTTCTTATGAAAATGAAACGAGGAGAAGAGAAGAAGTAAGACATCAGACTTATATCTCGTTGAACTAATCAATCATAATTTATCACTTCCGATCGAATAAATAAATAGAAATTTGATTTATTTTTAAAAAAATGTTAAAAGGCATTTTTCTTGTCTTTTTATGTGAAGAAATATGATATAATGCCGCTTTTATGATTTGCTCTATAACAGTAAAACTCCTGATATCAAGGGATTTACTACAACATATGGCATAAAAAAACATCTGCCCTTTGTGAAGGGTCAGATGTGTCATATTACAGGTAATGCTGAATCAAATTCATCTGGCTTGTATTGAGTTTATATTGAAAAACAGGTCGCCCGATTGTTCCATAAGCCATTTCGACGTCAACGACTTCGATATCTTCTAGGAATTTCAAGTATTTTCTAATGGAGACTTGAGAGATTTCTGTATGGTTGGCTAGATCTTCTGTTGTGAAAACTTGTTGTTCAAATGAGCGAATGCTTGTCCAAATGAGTTTGAGTGTGCTTTTTGTGAGTCCTTTTGGTAGAAGGACTTTTTCCGTTTCCGCTTTTTTGTGGAAGAGTTTCGCATCTAAATCACTTTGTGAGATGTTGTTCCTGCTTTGATAGAGTGTATGTTTTCTTTTATATTCTATAAGTGCTGATTGAAACCGTTCGAATTCAAACGGCTTAATTAAATAATCAATTGCTCCATGTCGCATCGTTTGTTGGACGACATCCATTTCATTGGCAGCAGATATGACAATTACGTCGACGAGATGATTGTTTTGCCGAATTTCTGATAAAAGCGCCAGCCCGTTCTGCCCAGGCATATAAATGTCGAGTAAAACGAGATGAATGACTTCATTTTTTAATAGGTCTAGGGCCTGCTGAAAGGATGGCGCAATCCCTTTTAATTCAAATCCATCTATTTGACTGAGGTAGCGCTTGTTCAGCTCCCCAACCATTGGATCATCTTCTACTATTAACACATTAATCATGTGAATCCTCCTTTTGCTTGTACGGAATACGGAGACTAAAGGTCGTTCCTTCTCCTTTTTCACTTGTCACGATCATCTGTCCATTCAGTTTTTTGATGTTTTGGTCAACGAAGTAAAGCCCAAATCCTCTATCTTCTCCTTTTGTAGAAAAGCCTTGATCAAACATCATGTCCTGTTCTTCTTTTGTAAGACCGGTACCCGTGTCCGTGATCTCAATATGAAGTTGCTCTTGAACGAAGCGGAATGAGATCGAGATGTTTTTCACTTCTGTATGTGATACAGCATCGAGTGCATTATTTAATAGGTTACCAATCACGGTGATAAGATCATGCGTTAGTGCTGTATCTTCTGCATTTGGAACTTTGGTGCTACAGATGACTTCTAAGGAAGCTCCTTGTTCTCGTATGAAGCTTTGCTTTCCTAATAAAAATCCTGCTAAGACAGAGTTTTTGACATGATTGATGATTTCATTGGTTTCTGTTTGCTGATAAATCGCAATTTCTTTTATATAGGTGCCAAGGTCATCATAGTTTTTGAGCTGTACCAAACCTAAAATGACGTGTAACTTATTCATAAATTCATGGGACTGGGCACGAAGGGCATTGGCATATACTTTGACACCGCTTAGTTGCTCAGCAAGGTGCTTCACTTCTGTTTTGTCACGGAAGGTTGCGATGGCACCGACAATGTCATCCTTTACTGTAATCGGTACTTCATTAAAAACAAGTTCTAGCCCGTTCACTCGCACATCACGATCAAGCAATGGTTTGTGCGTTTCGATCACTTGTTTTAATCCACTTGAAGGAAGGAGCGTTTGAACGTCCTGTTCCACCGGCTCAACTGTGATGCCCATATTCCGAAAGAGCCGCTTGGCTTCCGCATTGGCGAGCTTGATTTTACCGTGCTGATCGACGGCAAGAATGCCTTCTTTTGTTGATTCGAGCATAGCGCTTCGTTCCTTTAATAATGTCGCAATTTCGTCTGGCTCCAGTCCAAACATGATCTTCTTCACTTTTCGTGCGACAAGGAGTGCACCCATAATACCGGATAGAAGACTAATAGTGATGATGAAATAAAGCGGAAGTAAGCTTTGATGAATAATCAAGTCAATTTCCTTTAACGTGATTCCTACGGCGACAGCACCGAGCTGTTTGCCGTCTTGATTATAGACTGGAACGAATGCTCGCATGGATCTTCCAAGTGTCCCTGATGCCGTACTAATATGTTCTTTTCCTTGTAATGCAAGTTTCTCATCACCGCCAGCAAATGGCTTGCCAATTTTCTGTTGATTGGGATGGGTTTTACGAATCCCTTTCATATCCATTACAACAACGAATTGGGTTTTGGTGATGCGTTGTACACTTGTTGTATATTGACGCAGCGCTTCGTATGAGTGCTGTTCTAATGCTTCCGCTGTGATTGGCGCCTCTGCGACCATTTTGGCAGTGGAGAGAGCAATATCACGCTCTTGCTGGTGAATATTCTTAGATGTGACAGACCATATCGTAAAGAACGTAATACAAAGAGAGATGAGAACAACGATACAGACAAAGATCGTGAGCCTTGTTTGCAGTCTTAAAGTTTTTTTCACGAGTATACCCCTCACGCTCAATTTTTTCGTAATAGTAATACTTTAACGGTAAAATGTATCTTTGTGAAGGATTGCGCGTATAAAATTCCATCTTTGTCCGTTTGATTCCAATTTGTGCTATGAAAGTATCTTGTCAATCCGAATTAAGTGAGCCATAATAAGTGTGAGCTTATGAGAAAGGATCTATTTATGAAAAATACATACTTAACTGGGTATTTCCCGCTAATTTCCATTTTGTTATTTAGTTCTGCTTTTTCAATATTCACAGTTGGATTCACGACTGAATTCTTGAATCAAGCTGGCATTTTAAAAGGAATGCTGGAATTCTTTTCGGAACAGGGGATCCGGCTTGCTCTTTTTGCTGCATTTGCACTCGTATATTTTATGATATTATCCGCTTTAAAACTGATTGCAGATACGGTGCTAGAGTTGGCACTACTCTTTTTTGCAAGGGATCCTGAAGGGGAGAACTTAAAGAAAATTCGCATTGCCTCCATCGTTTACTTGTTTGCTAGTTTACTTGCATTTCTATTAACGCAACACATTACGCTGCTTGTTGGCCTGTTAGCTTTAGCGAGCCTTGTTTATTTTATTTGGGTGATTGTTCGTGTTTATCAATCACTGTCTATGTTCAATTTAATTGGATTTATGTTATTTGTTTTATTGTTTTGGGCGACGTTTTTAATTGGCATTTTGTACTTATTTATTAAGCTTTATAACAGTGTGATGGCAAGCCTGCCAGCGTAAACAGATAAAAGAAAGCATCCTCCGGATATGGAGGATGCTTTTTTATGTGAGAAATCGTTTCTTGATATTCGGTGTAGGCATTAAGCAGGACGTCTTTTGACCAAACCATTTGTAGCGGTTTTTAGCGATGCGGTTATAAAACCAATCGCGGATTGGCCGCGGGATGGCAAGGAGTACATAGCTCCAACGATAGATGCCTTTTAAATGGCGTGCTACTTTTAAGACCCCTGTTGATTTCATATAAAGTGTTCCCTCTTCGATATAAATGAATGAATTGAATTCATTTAAGGGCAAACCATGTTCTTTTAAAATGCGTTGTCCCGTATCTGATTGAAGGGAAGCAAACATCATGCGTTCATTCGGATCGTGCTTGATGACAAATTGAACAGCTCCGCTACATACATTGCAGATTCCATCAAATAGAATGAGATGGGATGGATTAGTGAAAGACATGGTCAGACCATCCTCCTAGTTATCTAGCGTATTGCATGGTATTTTTCCAAATACGTAAATGCGGGCTTGAGCCATAAATGGATTCAACTGTTCCTCGATCTCTTCCGACCCATACACCCATCGTATATTGATCTGTTAGTCCAACGAACCAAATGTCTTTGTAGTCATTTGATGTTCCAGTTTTACCACCGATATAAGGGGCCTGGAAATTGGCCTTTTTCCCTGTTCCGCTTTTCATAACGGAGGCAAGCAGTTTTCGCATTGTCTCATTGGTCCGCTGTGAATATACTTGTTTCGGTTTGTTTTTCCACTTGTAAAGGGTTTTTCCATTTAAGTCTGTGACCTTTGTAATCGAGTGGCTTTGCGTGTAGGAGCCATCATTACCAAAGACCGTATACGCATCAGTGATTTCAAGAGGCGAGAAGCCTTTCGTAAATCCTCCAAGTGCGGATGGCAGGCGATAGTCATCTGCTACAAGGTGTTCGAATGAGAATTTTTCCAAGTAGCTAAAGCCTTTTTTGACACCTACTGTATCCAGCAATCGAATCGCAGGGGTATTATAGGAATGTTTAAAGGCTGTTTCAAGAGTCACCATTCCGTAATTTTTTTGGCTATAGTTTTGCGGACAGTATCCACTGCTGCAAAACTTCCCAGCACTCACGGTACTTGATGCTGTTGCACCGGTTTGGTCAATATAAGGCCCGTAATCCAGAAGTGGCTTGATGGCCGATCCAGGTTGTCTGATCGCTTGATAGGCATAGTTGAAATCAAACTTTTGATAATTCTTTCCGCCAGCAAGTGCCACAATTTGATGCGTTTGATGATTAATGACCGCAGAGCCCCCTTGAACCCCTTGGTATGGCAACTGTGCATTTAACTGATAAACAGCTCTTTGTTGCAGGACAGGGTCAAGTGCTGTATAGATTTTAACACCATCCTGTAGCAGAGCGCTGACCTTTTCAGATAACTCTTTTTGGATGGCTTTTTTCGCTCCAGCTGTTTTGGCCTTTTTCAATCGTTTTGTAAAGCCTTCTTGTTGAGACACAAGATCCGTAAATTCCTCATTCGCATATGTCACATAATCAGGGTAGAGATTTTTCTTCTCACTTAACGACAAGGTGATTTTTTCTTTGATCGCCTTTTTATATTCCTTCTTCGTGAGGACGCCGTCTTTTTCCAAAATACCGAGCAGTCGTTCTTGGCGCTTTTTCGTATTTTTAAACTTTTTCAAAGGATCATATAGCGTCGGATTATTTGGTATGGCAGAAATAAAGGCCATCTGTGCAACCGACAATGAACTGAGCGGCTTATCAAAATAATAATTAGCCGCTGAACCAACACCGTAAACCCCATTGCTAAAATAAATCGTATTTAAATAGCTTTCGAAAATTTCATCCTTTGAGAATTTCCGCTCTAATTCATATGAATAGAGGAGTTCAGTAAATTTTCGGGTAAACGAACGTTCATGACTTAAATATAAGTTACGAGATAATTGCTGTGTGATGGTACTAGCGCCCTGACTGATGTCATTGTTTTTGACATTCGCGGCAAGGGCCCGAACAACCCCCATAAAGTCAATGCCTTTATGGTCATAGAAGTTACGATCTTCTGAACGGAGGAACAGCTCCTTCACATGATCAGGAATTTTATCGTATTCCACAAATACACGGTTCTCATCATTCGATACGATCTCTGAGATAAGAGAACCATCCCGATCATACACATAACTATTTTGGGCAAAATCTATCTTTTCCAGCTTGATTTTTTGATCAAGCACTTCGTTAACAGGTTTTACACTTGCAGCTTCTTCCTTTGATAGATAAAACGTCAGAAGAAATAATGGAATCAAAGCAACAAGTAATAACCAACCAATCATTGCACGAAACATGAGGTCACTCACTTTCTTCAGATTTCTAGCCATATCGTACCATTCTTTTGCGAATACGAGAAGGTTCTTTTGAGAAAAGAATGGGCATGAAGTCTACATAAGAGAGAGTTTGGTATAAAAAAGAAGTATCTGATGGCACGTCAGATACTTCTTTCTTTTGCCTTGGTATGGGAGCGTACCGCCCATAAAAATAATGCGCCAAACAGGAAAATACAAGAAGTCACATAAAAAACGGCTGGAATCCCGTAGTGACTTGCCACAATTCCCCCGATGACGGGACCGATCACATTCCCTAGAAAGCGGAAGCTCACATTGTATCCAAGGATTTCGCCTTGCATATTGGCAGGTGCTTTGATTCGAATGTACGCAGTCGTACATGGGATGATGCCGCCAAGCGCCATTCCATATAGAAAACGGAAAAGGACTAGTAGGCTATAGGAATCGACCATCGCTTGTGGAATGAATAAAATGGACGAAAGGATCAGAAGGGCTAATAGCACTTTATCATGTCCGATTCGATCCCCAAGATCTCCCCATTTTCGTGTAAACATCAGATTTCCAAGTCCTGTAGCGGAAAATGCTAGCCCAGCAAAAAAGGCGATATTGTCCGGACCATGTAAATCATGAATGTACAGAGCTAACAATGGTTGAATACTAAAGTTCCCCACTTGCGTAATAAACGTCAATAGCATTGTGACAATGAGTAAAGGTTGCTTCAAAATATGAACAAGAACATCTTTTCTAGAATAAGAGATGTGTTTCGATTCTTTTGATTGGATGGGCTGTTCTTTGACACCGAAGAAAATCACGATGCTCGAAAGATAAATGACGGCAGCGGTTAAAAAAAACGTATAAATGAATCCAACACTGTCTGCCATAAATCCGCCCATTAATGGCCCAAACAATCCGCCAGCGACATTACTCATCTGCATTGTCCCTAGCGTTCTACCGGCAGTTGCCTTTTCAGTTTGAGCCGAGATAAGAGCCATTGAAGTGGAGATAAAGCCTGTTACAAGCCCCATAAATAGACGCAATGCAAACAACTGATAGACGGTTTGGACGAGTCCCATTAATAGAATGCTTGTGGCGATTCCAATTCCATTGATGAGTAAGATTTTTTTATAGCCATGCCGGTCCCCAATTCGTCCCCAAATAGGCGAAATGAGAAAAGCCGTTAAAAACGTGACCCCAAAGACATAGCCACTCCAGCTTTGGACGAATTCATTTGAATAGCTGCTATCAAGAGATTCTATGTATAGTGATAAAAAAGGAACGATCATTGTAATACTCGCAGATACAAAAAAGTTCACAAACCACATGATGTATAAGTTCTTCTTCCTGTTTGTGATACAGACCACCTTCTTTATTTATTTCGTGTTCCTTAATAATTATAAAGGAAAGTAAACGATCTTTCATCTTATGTAGGTTGGGCATAGTGAATCTGTATTATTTTCGTGAAAATGAAGTGATTTCAAAGTCCGTCTTAATATAATGATATCAAGGTGCTAAAACAGACGAGAAAGTGAGGTGAGATGATTGGAACAGAAGACGCTGCTTGTGGTCGATTTTGAATTTACGATGCCTGATGGAAAGTATCATCCGCAAAATTTTTTCCCTGAAATTATTGAGGCAGGTGTAGTGAAGGCGACGAATGACACCATCATAGATACCTTCTCGAGTTACGTCAAACCGAAAAAATTTCCCAAGTTGACGAAGCGTTGTAAATCATTTCTCGGCATTACGCAACAGGATGTAGAGGGGGGGATGTCATTTGAAGCGTTTATCGATACGATGGTGCTGCTTGATGGGGGAGAAGGTTGTGAGATTATTACGTGGGGAAATATGGACATGAAGGTGCTGAAGCAAAACTGCATGCATAATCATATTGCTTTTCCGTTTAAGGGGAATCTACGGGATCTCGCTTTTGAGTATAAAACGTTCTTTGGTGACAGAACGTTGACAGGACTTCGAACAGCGGCGAAGGAATATGGAAGTGAAGGAGCTGGTAAGCATCATAAAGCACTCGATGATGCCATGACAACTTATCAGCTATTCACCCTTTTTGAAAAAGACAGAGCCTATGTGGAAAATCCGCAAACAACGAAAATAGGTGAACTCATTGATTTCTCCCAATTTTTTGAATCGACAGATTAGCGAGCGTCTTCTGGAAAATAGTCCTTTTCAAGAGAAGCCAGGCAGGCTCTAGATTTATCCGCCCATTCTGAGTCATCTGAGTGAAGTGCTTCTTTCAATTTATTTATGGCTTGTTTTAATGACGCTTTGTAATCTGGGACTTCGCCATCGTAAGGCTTGACCATATGATGAGGAATATTTGTTTGTTCATTGAATGCCAATGCACGTCTTTCCTGAAAAAAAGGCACATCCGCTTGTTTTGGGTGATGAAGGTCGCCTTGGGTAGGGTGGGTGAGTACAGCTTTCACTTGAACAAGATATGCCGCTTGTTTGACCGCAGTGACTTCTCCAATATACGCTCCTGTTTTGTAAAAGCCTTTGACGATTTGTCCAATTTGAATGTCTGTCATGTGAAATTCCTCCATTTCCTTCTCGTAGGAAGGTATTTCATTTCTTTTATCCAATATAGTGAAGTAAACGAGCAAAAGGGGGAATGGTGAATGATATCATTCATCGCACTTTTTCTACTGTATTTTCCTGAAGATAAAAGGGAATACATCCCGGCAGCAATCACCACGGTGCTTTTCTTTACTGCTGCATTTATTTGTTTTCGTCTGATCGTGCGTGCTTCTAAGAAGCAGGAGCAGAAGGATGAAAAGTGGACAAAAAAAATGGATTGATCATTTTCTTCGTGTATCTTCAGGAAATTTCACAGTGACGGTTGTCCCAGAATGCAGGGAGCTTTTAAAGCGAATGGTTCCATGGTGATTTTCGATAATGGAAAAGGTCACCGTTAGCCCAAGTCCAGTCCCTTTGTTTTTCAATGTGTAATAAGGTTCGCCAAGTTTTTTCATTTGGCTTTCTGTCATACCGACGCCATTATCAACGAAATAAAGGCATACTTTATGATTCTCTTTTGAAGCAAAAAGCTCAATTTTTCCCTCATGTTCTGGCGCTGCTTCAATGGCATTTTTGATTAAATTAATTAGTACTTGTTTGATCTTCGTTTCATCCCCTTGTATGTATAAATCAGGTTCAATCGATTGGTGGATCGTAACTGATTTAAAGTTCGCATAGGAAGTCATGAGTGATGCACAGTCTTCCAGCAATTTGGAAAGATTCAAAGATTCGATTTGATAATAGTTTTGTTTCGCGATATCAAGATAACTTGTAATAATGTCTTGGGCACGATCTAGCTCTGACAGAACAAGGTTTTTATAATCTTTATTGGTCGATGGTTCCTTTGCATTGTCACTCGAAAAAAGCAATTGAATAAATCCTCTCACCACTGTCAGTGGATTCCGCACTTCATGGGCAACGCTTGCAGCCAGTTCACTTACAATGGTTAGCTTCTCTGATTGGACGAGCTGTGTTCTCATTTGTGCATTTTCTTTGACGAATTCAATAGAGTAAATGCTTAGTACGAGAAAGAAGATGTAGTAAAGGGTTGAGAAAAATAGCTCAAGGAACTTTTGCTGCATAATAAAAGCGGGGCTATAATCCAATATGCTGACAACAAACAGCCCAATGTAAATAATGACCCCTTTAGAAAGGCCGATGAGCACCCCGTATACGAGTTTTTTCAGCTTCGCGTATTGTCGCCATTTTCGGTAGAAAAGGAACGGAATCAAAAAGTATATGGGAACAACGATCATCCCAACCCATAGGAAAGAGCCATACATAATGAATTTCACAAATGAACTAGCCAAGATCGCCACGATTCCAGTCATGTAGCCTCCGTATAAAATGGCAAGGACAAGGGGAATCGATTGAAGCCCAGTTTGTAAATCTAACACGGAACCAACCGGATACATAATACATAGTGCTGATGAGATCGATGCAAATATTGTAATGAGCAGTTTATTCGTTCTTGGGAAATGTGCAGGGGTCCGGCTTAGCCATAGTGCATGATATATAAAAATTGGAAATAGAATAAAAGATACATGGAGCAGAAAATCCTTGAACATTTCCATTTCAATGCTCTCCTCGTCATGAATTGTAATTCTTTTCATTATATCATTTCATTAAAAAAGTAGATATGTTAATAGAAGGGTTTTTTCATTAAAAAGAACACCCGTTAGGATGTTCTCTCTGTACTGTAATGATCAGGTTAAGGAGTGAATGCTCGATGAAGCCGTTTCAAGCCTTCTTTTACGGTTGAAGCAGGGCAACCGAGATTCATCCGAATAAAACCGTCTCCTTCATGTCCATACACGTGGCCATACTCAAGAATGACTTTCCCCTTTTTAAGTAAATTCCGCTTCAATTCTGCCTGTGTGAATTCGTAATCACGAATGTCTAACCATAATAAATAAGAAGCGTCCGGTTTCATATAACGCATATTTGGCAGATGTTCATCAATATACGCCATCGCCATTTTCATGTTGTTTTCGAGATAAAGAACAAGTGAATCGAGCCACTCATCACCATGACGATAGGCTGCTTCCATTGCAGGAATTGCGAATGCATTCAGTGATCCTAGCCCGTTTCGCTGCATTTCATTGGTGAAAAGGGTTCTTCTTTCTTCATCAGGAATGATGATGGCTGATGCTTGAAGTCCAGCCAAATTAAATGTTTTACTTGGTGCAAGACAAGTCACCGTAATGTGTGCTATGTCGTCAGATAGACTAGCAAACGGTATATGCGGTTTACCTGAGTGCATTAGGTCGGAATGGATCTCATCTGAAACGACCGTGACACCATGCTTGACGCAAAGTTCACCTACTCGTGTTAACTCTTCTTTTGACCAAGCTCTCCCAGATGGGTTATGTGGATGACAAAGGAACATCATCTTTGCTTGTGGTCTGCTTAGTTTTTTCTCTAAGTCATCAAAATCCATCATGTACCGATTGTTTTCTATCTTTAAAGGATTGGTTAAGACAAGACGATGATTCTTCTCAATCATTTGATAAAAAGGAGTGTAAACAGGCGATTGAATAATGATCTCATCGTTCGGATCTGTATAGGCTTGGACGGCTAAACTAAGGGCTGTCACCACGCCTGGTGTAAATGTCACAGCATCTGTTTGAATCGACCATCCATGTCTTTTTTTTACCCACCCAGCAACTGCTTGCTGTGTCTCCTCGTCCTGAAATGCATAGCCAAATATGCCGTGATCTAGTCGTTCTTTCAATGCATCAAGCACGACTTGTGGCGCTTTAAAATCCATATCTGCTACCCACATAGGGAGCGCATCCGTTGTCAGATATAAAGACTCTGCTAAATCCCATTTAACGGATTTTGATCCTTTACGTATGAATTGTTCGTCGAAATTCATGAAACCCACCTCTAGCTATTTTTCAACCATTGTTGGTTGTGCTAAAATAAACATCACAAAAATTATTATAAGCGGTGATCCCCATGAAAGATAGTCAAGCTGTAGAAGAGATGATCCAACTCATAAAGACATGGGACCCTTTCCATTATGGAGAGGATTTTTATGAAACGGAGCCTGTTGATGTCATTAGCGCTTTATATGATACAGAGGATCCAGTCTCATTAGCAAAAGAGATTCAAGCCATTTACCATCATTCATTTGAACAGCTTCTCCCAATAGAGAGCTGTCAAGAGATAGCGAATCAACTCATTGTCATAAGAGACGCCCAATCTTGCACACGCTAAGACAGGCTGAAATTGCCGATTTGATCGGATACGAAGACCGGATTTTCCTCTGGAATGAGGTGACCGGTTTTTTTTAATGCATGTAAAGTAGAATAAGGCAAATCTTTGTGGAGTCTTTCTCCAACTTGAAGCGGAACAATTCGATCTTCCTCGCCCCAAATGAGTAAGACAGGTGTCTCCATATTTCTCAGCACATCTGACGTCAGATCACCTTCCCGGTGACGGACCAACCGTAATAGGCCTCTAAAGATTTTATCATCGGAAAAAGGCTTTAAATAACCATCGACCATTTCCTGATCAATAATGGAATGATCATGCACAACATCGGTTAAGTTTTTCATAATGCCTTGTTTTAAAAGCTTTCTTTTCAAAAATAAATAAAAATAAGGAATATACGTGCTATATACAAGCGATCTTTTGGATTTGTTTAAATAGCCTGAACTACATAAGAGAACCGCCTTTTCAAATATATCCGGTCGTTCCGATGCAGCGTATAACGCAATCTGTCCTCCCATTGAATGCCCGACTAAGGTGGCATTTTTGATTTGCAAATAACCTGCCAGCTCAATGATGATTTTTCCCATGTTGCGATAGCTATAAATAAAGGTATCGGATTTTTCAGATTGTCCGAATGGAGGCAGATCAATCGCAATCAAATGAAAGTCTTTCTTTAAAAGTGGAATCAGCTTTCGATAGCTGAAGGTAGAAGAAAAAAGACCGTGAATTAAAATGAGTGTTTTTTTCCCTTCGTTTGGATAATGCTCGTAATAGATATCTACTCCGAATTTGCTTCTCATATAGGCTGTTTGAACAATGTCCACATTTATCACTCCGATACTGGATACTCAATCTCTATTATAGGTGACTGTATTGTACCCTAAAAAGTGGTGATTAAACTACAAATTGAATTGTCTCCTTCTTAGCAAAATGGGAAAAACGTGCTATAATGTTCAGAAGATTTTTTAAAACTAGTTTTTACATTCTGAGGTGTGAATTGAAATGAAACTAACAGAAAAAGAAACTGAAATATTAGAGATTTTAGATGAAAACAGTCGCGCAGATTTAAATACAGTTGCAAAAATGGCAGGTGTGACAGTTGAAGAAGCCGAAGCCATTATTCAAAAACTTGAAGATCAAAAAATCATTATTGATTACTCGACCATGATTGATTGGCGAAAAGTAGATGGACAAGAAGGCGTCACAGCGATGATTGATGTCAAAGTAACGCCTAAAAGAGGCGTCGGCTTTAATGAAATAGCTGAACGGATTTATCGGTTCCAAGAGGTCGAGTCTGTGTATTTAATGTCAGGTGCATATGATCTATCAGTTGTCATACGCGGGAAATCAATGTCCGATGTTGCTCGATTTGTTTCTGAAAAATTATCGACGCTCGATTCCGTTGTTTCAACAACAACCCACTTTATTTTGAAAAGATATAAGCATGATGGGAAAGTGTTTGAAACAGGGGACGATGACAAAAGAATCGTGGTGTCACCGTAAATGAAAAAGTCTTATTTATCTGATACGGTACAGAGTATTCAGCCGTCAGGTATTCGAAAATTTTTTGATTTGGCTGCGACGATGGATGGGGTCATCTCCCTTGGTGTCGGCGAGCCAGATTTCGTGACCGCGTGGAATGTGAGAGAAGCAAGTATTATGTCATTAGAGCAAGGGCTGACTTCATATACAGCAAATGCAGGGCTGTTATCTTTACGAAAAGAACTGAGCCATTATTTAAATAAGCGGTTTCAGATTGATTACAGTCCAGAAGAAGAACTGATCATCACAGTCGGAGGAAGCCAAGCCCTTGATTTGGCCTTTCGCGCGATTTTAAATAGCGGTGATGAAGTGATCATTCCAGAGCCATGTTTTGTTGCCTACGGTGCATTGACAACACTTGCTGGCGGGGTGCCTGTCTATTTAAGCACGACTGCTGAAAAAGATTTCAAGGCAGATGCGGCTGACCTACGTACGAAGCTGACGCCAAAGACAAAAGCCATCCTATTATGCACGCCATCAAATCCAACAGGGTCTGTCTACTCTAAAGAAGAACTTGAAGACATTGCCCAGTTTGCAAAAGAGCACGACCTTTTAATCATCACAGATGAGATTTATGCTGAGTTGACGTATGACGAAACGTTTACAAGCGTTGCAGCCATCCAAGATATGAAGGAAAGAACGATTTTAATTTCAGGCTTTTCAAAAGGGTTTGCGATGACAGGTTGGCGTTTAGGATATGTTGCAGCACCGCCTGAACTTCGTGAAGCGATGCTGAAGATCCATCAATATTCTATGATGTGTGCACCTTCCATGGCACAATATGCAGCAGAAGAGGCCTTAAGAAATGGTCTTGAAGATGTAGAGAAGATGAAAAAGAGCTACAGACGCCGCCGTAATTTGTTCGTCGGCTCACTTAATGAGCTTGGGCTGACATGCCACCGGCCAAATGGCGCATTTTACGCTTTCCCATCCATCAAAAGCACAGGCATGACGTCAGAGCAATTTGCGGAAGAGTTGCTACTTAGTGAAAAAGTAGCGGTTGTGCCTGGAAATGTATTTGGTCCAAGCGGGGAAGGGCATATTCGTTGTTCGTATGCTTCTTCACTAGAACAGCTTCAAGAGGCACTTTCAAGAATTCAACGGTTTATGCAAAATAGACAATTGACGGAAGAAGTACCTGCTATCTTAAAATAAAAAAAGGCATCAATCCAACTGGACTCATGCCTCTCAAATTAGGGGGGAATACTAGAAAGCATTCTGTTTTCATGTATTCCCCCTTTTGATGTCATCTAAACCCATCTTAAAAAATATTTTGCGTAACTGACCGTTCTATGATATAGTTTTTAATTGCGTATAAACGAATATTAAAACATTTATTTAGGAGTTGTTATCATGGCGACAAAGTTTGAAGTAGGCAGTGTTTACACTGGTAAAGTAACAGGATTACAAGCGTATGGTGCGTTTGTTGCATTAGATGAAGAAACTCAAGGACTTGTGCACATTTCTGAAGTGACACATGGCTTTGTAAAAGACATTAACGAGCACCTTTCAATTGGTGACGAAGTTCAAGTAAAAGTTCTTTCTGTTGATGAAAAAGCTGGTAAAATCAGCCTTTCTATCCGTGCGACACAAGAAGCACCTGAAAGAAAAGAAAGCAAACCAAAGAAACAAAGAACACAGCAAGTGAAAGAAGAAGCTGCTGCACCACAAGGATTCAATACACTTAAAGATAAACTTGAAGAGTGGATTGAGCAATCAAATCGCAAAGACTTAATCAAGAAATAATAAAAAAGGGCTGCCCATGTTGGCAGCCTTTTTGTTGTCTTTTTTACCTTAACGAACCTCTGGATTCGGCTCGTTGACAGCTTCTTCACTTGGTTTAAACAATAGACCAAGGTTAATGAGGCCTGCGATTCCAACAAGACCATAAATAATACGTGACAATGCAGAACCTTGACCGCCAAAGATCGCTGCAACTAAGTCAAATTGAAAAAAGCCGATTAGTCCCCAGTTAATAGCACCGATAATCGTGAGCACGAGGGCAATACGCTGAATAGCGCTCATCGTGATTCCTCCTTTCGCTACAGCATCAATACATTTATATTTTGCAGAATTTCAGCCAAACTATGCGTAAGAAAATGGATTGAAGCAAATTCCTTTACAATTGGAAGGAATGAGGCGCATAATGTAGCGCGAAGGAGGAGATCACATGAATCAATTTACATATTGGAATCCAACGAAATTAATCTTTGGCAAGGGCGAAGTGTCCGCTCTTTCAAATGAACTTAAACATTACGGAAAAAACGTATTGCTTGTATATGGTGGAGGTAGCATTAAACGGAACGGCCTATACGACCAAGTGGTTGACATCTTAAAAGAATCTGGAGCAGTCATCACGGAGCTAGCAGGTGTAGAGCCAAACCCTCGTTTAACGACTGTGAGAAAAGGTGTTGAGCTTTGTAAAGAGAATCAAATCGATTTTATTCTAGCAGTGGGCGGTGGAAGTGTCATTGATGCAACGAAAGCCATTGCAGCTGGAGCGAAGTATGATGGAGATGCTTGGGATATTGTGACGAAAAAACATGTTCCAATGGAAGCAATCCCATTCGGTACGATCTTAACACTTGCCGCTACAGGTTCAGAAATGAACGCTGGATCCGTCATTACAAACTGGGAAACAAATGAGAAATATGGTTGGGGAAGCCCGGCTGTATTCCCGAAATTCTCCATTCTAGATCCTGTTAATACATTCACTGTGCCAAAAAACCACACAATTTACGGAATGGTTGACATGATGTCACACGTATTTGAACAATATTTCCACCACACTGAAAACACGCCATATCAGGATCGCATGTGTGAAGGGCTTCTTCGTACAGTCATTGAAACGGCGCCGAAGCTGATCAATGATCTTGAAAATTATGAACTGCGTGAAACCATTTTATTTACGGGTACGATCGCTCTGAATGGCATGCTTTCAATGGGGGCACGTGGTGACTGGGCATCTCACAATATTGAGCATGCGGTATCAGCTGTCTATGATATTCCTCATGCTGGTGGACTCGCGATCTTGTTCCCGAACTGGATGAAGCATGTGATTCAAGAAAACCCGGCTCGCTTTAAGCAATTAGCAGTCCGTGTATTCGATGTGGACCCTACAGGAAAAACGGACGAAGAAGCAGGACTTGAAGGAATTGAAAAATTAACTGCCTTCTGGACTAGCTTAGGTGCACCAAGCCGTTTAGCCGATTATGACATTACAGATGAAAAAATTGATTTAATGGCAGATCGTGCAATGGCACGAGGCGAATTTGGTCATTTTAAAAAGCTAAACAAAGAAGATGTAGTAGCGATTTTGAATGCATCATTATAATCGAACATCCAAAAGATAGCTGCTTGCGAGCGGTTATCTTTTTTGAATTCAGCGTGTACATATGTTACAGTAGTCTTTCATGTTTTTTGGATATATTTGTTATAGGGAGTTGTAGAAAAAGATGGAGAACTTTATTTATTATAATCCAACGAAATTAATGTTTGGAAAAGGACAACTAGACGGACTTAAAAGCGAACTCGCTCGTTACGGAAAGCGGGTGTTACTTGTATATGGCGGAGGCAGTATTAAGAAAAATGGTCTTTATGATAACGTGATCAGCGCGTTACATGAAGCAGAGGCTGAAGTATCTGAGCTGTCAGGTGTTGAACCAAACCCTCGCCTCACAACAGTGAAAAAGGGAATCGACATCTGCCGAAATGAGAACATTGATTTCTTGTTAGCCGTTGGCGGTGGAAGTGTCATTGACTGTACTAAAGCCATTGCAGCTGGAGCGGAATATGACGGGGATGTTTGGGATATTATCTCAAAGAAAACGACCGCTCAAAAAGCATTGCCATTTGGCACAGTATTGACACTTGCAGCGACAGGCTCAGAAATGAACCCGGACTCTGTGATCACGAACTGGGAAACAAATGAAAAATACGTGTGGGGCAGTTCAGTCACTCATCCTGCTTTTTCAATTTTAGATCCTGTACATACGTATTCTGTGCCAGAGAATCAGACGGTGTACGGTATGGTTGATATGATGAGCCACGTGTTTGAACAATACTTCCATAATGTCAAAAACACGCCTCTACAAGATCGGATGTGTTTTGCTGTTCTTCAAACTGTCATCGAGACAGCACCAAAGCTGCTTGAAGACTTACAAAACTATGAGCACCGTGAAACAATCCTTTATGCAGGAACCATTGCTTTAAATGGCACGCTGCAAATGGGCTATTTTGGCGACTGGGCGTCTCATACGATTGAGCATGCGGTATCCGCTGTTTATGACATTCCGCATGCAGGCGGACTTGCGATCATCTTCCCAAATTGGATGCGCCACACACTTGATCATAATGTAGAGCGTTTTAAAAACCTGATGCTTCACATGTTTGACATTGAAACAGAAGGAAAATCAGATCGTGACATCGCACTAGAAGGAATCGACAAGCTGTCAGCCTTCTGGACTAGCCTAGGTGCACCGAGCCGATTAGCGGACTACGATATTGGGGAAGATCAACTAGACAAAATCGCTGACATTGCAGCAAAAGAAATGGAATATGGCGGTTTTGGTAACTTTATGAAACTAAATCGTGCTGACATTTTATCAATTTTAAAAGCCTCTTTATAATCTGGGTCGCCGCTTCTCTTCATGAGGAGCGGCTTTTTGCTACATCAATGACGATCACTTGATTTCAAAAGCTAGTTCCGATAAAGTGAAAGGGATAGAACTATCGTAATGGAGGGCTTACAAGCGATGACACATATTCAATTTGACTACTCGAAAGCGTTACCTTTCTTTCAAGAACATGAGCTTACATATTTAAATGATTTTGTTAAGGTTGCCCATCATAATATTCATGAGCAAACAGGGGCAGGCAGTGATTATTTAGGATGGGTTGATTTACCGAAGCAATATGATCGTGAGGAATTTGCCCGCATTAAAAAAAGTGCAGAGAAGATTAAATCTGATTCTGACGTCTTACTTGTTGTGGGGATTGGTGGTTCATATCTTGGCGCACGTGCGGCCATCGAATTTTTAAACCATTCTTTCTATAATACGTTGCCAAAAGGCAAACGTAAAACGCCTCAAATCATATTCATTGGAAACAACATCAGTTCTTCCTATTTAACAGATGTGATGGATCTCTTGGAAGACGCAGATTTCTCTATCAACGTGATTTCTAAATCTGGTACAACGACTGAGCCAGCGATTGCATTCCGCATTTTCAAAAAGCTTCTCATTGAAAAGTACGGTGCTGAAGAAGCGAAAAAACGTATTTATGCAACAACAGACAAGGCACGCGGTGCATTGAAAACGTTAGCGAATGAAGAAGGATACGAATCGTTCATCATTCCTGATGATGTAGGCGGACGTTACTCTGTCTTAACGGCTGTTGGTTTATTACCAATCGCTGTGAGCGGTGCTGACATTGATCAAATGATGGAGGGCGCTGCAAAAGCAAGCGAAGATTTCTCTTCATCTGAGCTAGCAGACAATGCGGCATATCAGTATGCTGTTGTTCGGAATGTCCTTTACAATAAAGGAAGAACCATTGAAATGCTGATTAACTATGAGCCAGGATTGCAATATTTCGCAGAATGGTGGAAACAATTATTCGGCGAAAGTGAAGGGAAAGATGAAAAAGGAATCTATCCTTCATCTGCAAACTTCTCAACAGACCTTCATTCACTCGGTCAATATGTGCAAGAGGGAAGAAGAGACTTGTTTGAAACAATTGTGAATGTAGACAAGCCTCGACATGAACTAGTGATTGAAGCAGAGGAACAAGATCTAGATGGTTTGAATTACTTAGCAGGAAAAACGGTTGATTTCGTTAATAAAAAGGCATTTGAAGGAACAATGCTTGCCCACACAGATGGAAAAGTTCCGAACTTGATTGTGACAATTCCTGAAATGGATGCTTATACATTCGGATACCTCGTGTATTTCTTCGAAAAAGCATGTGCGATGTCTGGTTACTTATTGGGCGTCAATCCATTTGATCAGCCAGGTGTAGAGGCATATAAGGTCAATATGTTTGCTTTATTAGGAAAACCGGGCTTCGAAGAGAAGAAGGCAGAGCTTGAAAGCCGTCTAAAGCAATCATAAAAACAAAAAAGCACACCTTTTCAAAAAAGGTTGTGCTTTTTTGTTTTCACTTGATGGTTCTGTGCAAACAACCGCTCACTTTGTACATACAATAATCAATGGAGGAGGGGAAGACATGAGAACCAATCATATTTATATCCGAGACATTTCGGGACAGGCGATCGTCAATTTTGGCAATATCGGGCGAATCAGTCCAATGAGTGCTACCAAGGAAACATCAGGAGCAGGTACTGCGAATGAAAGCAGTTCGTCGTCATCGGAACAACCCTTGATCGATGCCGCTTTTACAAACAATGTACAAATCACAAGAGGGAGAGGTATGAATTCTTCTGTTTAACGAACCCTATACGAAAAGGAGGGTTCCGTATGATCCATGTACCATCAAGGCTGACAGGTGAAAGCTTTTCACTTTATCATTTGGAAGAAATCATGAAGCCGCTTGGCTACGTCATTAATGGCAATTGGGACTACGACCATGGATATTTCGATTATAAAATTGATAACCGTGAAGGCTACACCTTTCTTAGAGTTCCATTTACAGCGACAAAAGGGCAGCTTGACGAGCCTGGTGTCGTCGTGAAAATGGGACATCCATTTCTCTTAAAGCATGTATATCAAGACAAATTAGATGATCATGCAATGGTTGGGAATTTAGGCGCATCATTTAACCAATTCCAAGAACCGAAAGAGAAAGATGGAGATGTACCACATGTTTATACTGAAATTGGCTTTTCGTTGGTTAAGGAGTTAGAAGATGCATTGCTTTACGGATAGCACTTTTGTGAGGGACTCATTTGTTGGTCCTTCTTTTTTGTATGATCATCAATAACGGGCTCCCTCTTTGACTGGTGAATTTCAATATGCTTGATGAGGAAATATTTTGCCATGATCATCATGTATTGAAACAGATACCATATCTTAAACTAAGGATGAGAAGGGGGAATTCGAATGTCGTTTTTGCTGAAGACCATACTTCTTTTTTTCGGTGCACACCTGCTGTCATCCGCGGTGCTTTTATTGGTATTTGACTTAAATGCTGTGAATCATTTCATGAATGGATTCTCATGGATAGGTTTTTTTGAAGATATTTATGGCACTGCCACATTTTATACCGCATGCATAGGCGTTCTTTTTTTTATAATTGGAGCGTTGTTTCCACTTAAAAAGACCTAGTGCCTTTTGCTGTACACGTGACATAAAAGTCATTAAAATTGTAAGTAAATCTATAAAATAAAAGGAAGCTGATATGCATGCTATTTTTTTATTTTTTAACATTCGCCGCATTGGGATTATCATTTTGGGCACAATTTAAGGTGAAGAATAATTTTCAAAAGTATTCTAAGGTCGAAGCGTCCAGTATGAAAACGGGTGCTGAAACCGCTCGATATATTTTAGATCGCAACGGGTTATATGACGTACCTGTTGAACCGGTAAGAGGGACTTTGACTGATCATTACGACCCGACACAACGTGTGGTTCGTTTATCTGAACCCGTTTATCATGGCCATTCCATTTCGGCCATTTCAGTCGCATCACACGAAGTTGGACATGCCTTGCAGCATCAGGAATCATATGGTGCGCTTGTCTTGAGACATAAGATCTTCCCTGTTGTGAACTTTGCATCTGGTGTTGCCCCAATGCTTTTCCTAGGTGGATTATTGCTAGGCAGCCTTAACTTAATCGGGATTGGCATTATTTTGTTTTCAGCTGCTGTCTTCTTTCAGCTTGTGACATTGCCTGTTGAGTTTAATGCAAGTTCTCGTGCAAAAGAAATTATTGTTTCAGAAGGAATCATTAGAAGCAGTGAGGAAAGAGGCGTTAACAAGGTATTGAATGCAGCAGCGCTTACGTATGTTGCAGCCGCCCTTGTGTCGTTATTTGAATTGCTTCGTTTTGTAATGATCTTCCTTAGTGGCCGTAATGATTAATTGACGCCAAAGGAGGTGAACCCTTACCAATCATAGGTAAGGGGTTTTTTTTGTATATTTTAAATGTGTTTTTAGTCATTCTACTCATTGCGGCGACAGCATTCTTTGTTGCCACTGAATTTGCGATTGTGAAAATTAGAGGTTCCAAAATCAATCAAATGATTGAAAGCGGAGACAAAAAAGCGATCCATGTTCAGAAGCTCATTTCCAATCTCGATGAATATTTATCCGCATGTCAATTAGGGATTACCATCACTGCTTTAGGTTTGGGGTGGTTAGGAGAACCGACTGTCGAACACTACCTTCACCCAATTTTCGAAAAGCTTCAGATTCCTTCAGCGTTGACAGATATCTTATCATTTATCATCGCATTTGTGATCATTACTTTTTTGCATGTGGTCATTGGGGAGTTAGCACCCAAAACCATTGCCATTCAAAAAGCAGAGGCGGTCAGCCTTGTGGTGGCAAAGCCACTCATTTTTTTCTACAAAATCATGTATCCTTTTATCAAGACGTTAAATGGTTCTGCACGTGCGATTGTGAAACTATTAGGGTTCCACACTGTGAAAGAGCATGAGGTGGCGATCAATGAGGAAGAATTGCGACTCATTCTGTCTGAAAGCTACGAGAAGGGTGAAATCAACCAGTCTGAATACAAATATGTGAATAGAATATTTGAATTCGACAACAGGGTGGCAAGAGAGATTATGATTCCTCGAACAGAGATTTCAGCCATTGACATTGAACAGTCGCTTGATGATGTCACACATTATATGCTGAATGAAAGATATACTCGCTATCCCGTGATTAAAGATGACAAAGATCACGTTGTGGGTGTGGTTCACAGCAAAGATGTGTTTAAATCAAGCTTTTTACAACAAGAACTCTCCATTGAAGATTTAATGCGTCCAGTGATCAGGGTGATTGAAAGTACCCCTATTCAAGAATTACTGATATTGATGCAGAAGGAACGGATTCATATGTCAGTTCTTGTGGATGAATATGGTGGAACAGCTGGACTCGTGACTGTAGAGGACATATTAGAAGAAATCGTCGGTGAGATTCGTGATGAATATGATCAAGACGAAACACCTCATATCGTGAAAAAAGGGGACTACCACTATGTCATGGATGGAAAGGCACTAATTGATGAGGTAAATGAATTATTGGATCTGGCGATTGAGAATGATGATCTTGATACGATTGCTGGGTGGATGATGACACATAAAATTGATTTCGCCGTAGGAGATACGATTGAAGCTGAAGGCTGTGAATTTAAAATATTGGATGCAGAAGACCATCATATACGAACCATCGAAGTGAAAAAAATTCATTTTTCTTAAAACCTCGCACTTGTTGACGAGGTTTTTTGCTTGGTAAACTTTAGATGTGAAGAGAACGGTTCAGATTGTGCAAAAAGGGTATGATTTTTATACACGCAACGAAAAGGAGCAGCTTTCATGAAAAAAATTCATTTGCAAACAGACAGTCGTGATCAAATGATCGACGTGACAGAGGAAGTCCGTCAATATGTGATTGAAACAGGCGTCAAGAATGGGACAGTGATCATTTACTGTCCTCATACAACAGCCGGGATCACCATCAATGAAAATGCGGATCCAGATGTGAAACGAGACATGCTACGCCGGCTAAATGAAGTATTTCCTTGGGACCATACAAAGGATCGCCATATGGAGGGAAATACAGCGGCTCACATGAAAGCGAGTTATATGGGGGCATCGCAGCATGTGATAGTCAATAACGGGGAGCTCGTTCTTGGGACGTGGCAGGGAATTTATTTCTGTGAATTTGATGGCCCACGGCATCGCCAATTTTATATGCAGTCGTCATCAAATGAATAGTGAGAGAGGGGAATAGGGATGGGGACATTTACATCATTATTACGAATCAAACACGGGATCATACAAGCACCGATGGCAGGTGGGGCAGTGACGCCAGAACTTGTGGCGGCTGTTTCTCAATTTGGGGGATTAGGAAGCTTAGCAAGTGGTTACGTGCAGCCAGAGAAAATGAGGGAGCAGATTCGACAGGTGAAACGGCTCACTAGTTGTCCGTTTCAGGTCAATGTCTTTGTGCCAGAACCAATTCCGAAGATCAAAGCAAAAGATCTCATATTCTGGAAGGATCGACTACCTGTTTTGCCAGAAGCAGACGGACTGCCAGATGAACAAACCTTATGGGATGACTTTGAACAGAAAATAAACATTCTTCTAGAAGAGCAAGTACCGATTGTTTCATTTACATTTGGCTGTCCAGATGGAGAAACGATTCGTCGCTTGAAGCAAAATGACTCCCTTTTAATCGGAACGGCTACAACAAAAAAGGAAGCGTTGTTGTTAGAAAAAGAGGGGATGGATGCAATTGTGCTTCAAGGGAGTGAAGCTGGGGGACACCGCGGCACCTTTTTACCGGCAAAGGGTGATGCGCTGCAAGGAATGATCAGTCTCCTATTTGACGTGAAGCCATGCTGTCAGCTTCCTTTGATTATGGCTGGCGGCATAGTAGACCGAAGAGATGTACAAGCAGTTCTTCCATTAGGAGCGGATGCCGTTCAAATCGGTACACGTTTTTTAGCAAGTAAAGAGAGCGCTGCCCCCGATGTGTATAAAGATGCCATTTTACAAGGAGAAGGCAGTGACACAGTGATCACCAAGCTTTTTTCTGGAAAAAAGGCAAGAGGGTTGATGAATCAGTGGATGGAGGAAGAAAGGCTACATGAAAATCACACCCTACCTTATCCGATACAGCATATATGGACAACACCAATGAGAAAAGTCGCAGCCGCAGAGGGGAATCCTCATCAGATGTCGCTTTGGGCAGGGCAAGGTGTGGGTCGTATCCATTCTATTTTAACTGTCAAAGACATCATGCTTGAGTTAACGGAAGCATAATACGATTGGTGGTGTCACAAATGGAGATGATTAGACATTCGTACCGAAAAAAAGGTCAAATCGAATTCGTTTTTGATAAATTTCCTCATACTGCAGCCGTTCTGACTCCTATTCGGCACTATTATTTTGTCCGTTATGTGAAATGGAGTCAACACGATCCGCCCGTCACAAGACAAGATTTAGAAGAAATGGAGATCCTAGCGAACAAAATGCTTGGAACAATCCAAGATTACCGGAACCGCAAGGCATACAAAGGCCACTTGTCATAACCAATAGACAAGTGGCCTTTTTTAGCTGCCGAACATTTGTCTAAGGTAAATGACATCCATTCGGGTCGTCTGAGGAAGTAAATAAGCTGACTGTATTGCACCAGGTCGCCTTCTGCTATTTAATTTATCGATGATCTCTGCAGCTGTTAAAATCCCAAGTCCATGTCCGTAATATTGATCTTCTCCTAAGTAAATGACATTTTCCCCACGCCATTGAGACTGTTGATAGCTAAACTCAGGATTCTCAAAATAGAGACAATCCCCATAAATAAAATCATTCCCTCTTTCTGTATAGATTGACAATGTATCATAATGCCAATCATAGAGCGTGAGCGTACGCAATCTTCGGTTAAATTTTTCATCCCCAATCGTTTGTAGAACCCCCATATAAAAGACGATCACGATAGCCGTTGCACACTCGAAAGCATACTGAGCGCCATTTTCAAAAATATCTTTGATCCCTCTGGATGGCTCTACCCCATAGCGTAATTCGAGAGCACCCGCCTCTGAAACGCGCCAAAATGTCTCATTTGCACGAGATCGCTGAAAGATGGCAAAAGAGACCCCACTTTTATTCAAATCTCTAGCGGCATTCATGATGTTGGATCGTAAAGTCACTTCAAACAACAAGTCAGATATATGCCTATAGCGGAATGAATCATTTGAGGCTTGTAGCTGCATCAAAATGATCCGTTTTTGTCCCTCTAACTGAAGCGCAGCCAGTTCATGATTAGTCACTGGCCGTCCTGAAAGAATAATCATATCAAAAGCGCCTCCTTTTTTATTAGCGTATGCATGAGGCTTGGGGAAGGAACCCATTTGTGAAAATGAACAAAAAGTCATCCTTTTTAATTGAAAAATATGAAAAAAATACAATTTTGTCCGATATATAAGATAACGTCTAAAAGGAGGAAAAACATGAAAAGCGTAATAAAATGGTTGAAGAAACCATCAATTTCTAAAAGATTAATTATTTCATTCATACTCGTTCTTGTTGTGCCAATCATTACTCTAAGTGCGATTTCATATCAGATTGCCAAGCAAGAATTAGATGAAGAAATCATGTATGGCGCCGAGACAAGAGTGAATGAGCTGAATGACATGATTGAGCAAAAACTGTTGAACAAAGAAAATGCAGTGAGGCTATTTACGGAAACATCTAATGCAGCCAATTTCAAGAAAAAAAATCAGCGTGAACTTTATGAGCATTTTGAGATATATAGCAAAATCAATGAAGAGGATGTTGTAGGGTTCTATGCAGGTAGTAAGAAGGGTGAATTCATCCAGTTCCCTGACGTAGAAATGCCAAAAGGATATGACCCAACGACACGCGACTGGTATAAAGCAGCCATGGATGATCCAAAAGGGGAGCCGGTGATCACAAACCCTTATATTTCAGCAACGACAAATGGCATGGTTGTCACGATTGCACAGCGATTAAAGGATGGATCTGGTGCGATCGGAATTGATATCGATGTCCAAGATATCGTCGATAAGATCAAAGAAATAAAAATTGGCCGAGAAGGCTACCCATTTATTTCAAATAAAAATAAACAGTATGTTGCACACCCTGAAGAAAAATCAGGTACACAGGTCACACAAAATATTTCATCTATCCTCTATAGTGGGGAAGAAGGAAAAGCGAATTATGAGAATAAAGGAGACCAAAAACGACTCGTTTATGTCACGAATGATTTAACAGGTTGGAAAATTGCTGGAACAATGTTTGTAGCAGAGACAGAAGAAGCAGCACAGCCAGTTTGGAATTCTGCCATTATTCTTTTAATTACTTCGTTTATTCTCGGCGGTATTGCAATCTTCTTCATTGTTCGAACGATCACGATTGGATTAAGAAAGCTTGTTGATTTCTCAAACAAAGTGAGTGAAGGGGATTTAACAGAAACCCTTGAAAGCAACTCAAAAGATGAAATAGGTGATCTCACAAGAAGCTTTAGCATGATGAGTGAATCACTTCGTGAAGTCATTCAGGCTGTTCAGCAATCTGTTGAAAATGTGGCGTCTGCTTCTGAGGAACTGACAGCAAGTGCAAGTCAAACGAGTCAAGCAACAGAGCATATCACCATGTCGATTGAACAATTCTCAAACGGCAATGAAGCCCAAAATGAGAAAGTCGAATCAAGTACGAATCAACTTGTGGCGATGAATGAAGGATTACAAGGAATGTCACACACTTCATCTGAAGTCGCAAAAGTATCACAACAATCGACTGAAGCGGCAGGTCAAGGTGGTCGAATCGTTGAAAGTACAGCGAATCAAATGAAGCATATTGATACATCTGTTCAAGAAGCTGAACAAGTTATGAAAGAATTAGAATACAAGTCTAAGGACATTACGAGTATTTTAAATGTCATTAACGGAATTGCCGATCAAACGAATTTACTCGCGCTCAATGCGGCTATTGAAGCAGCAAGAGCTGGTGAATCGGGTCGAGGCTTCTCAGTCGTGGCAGAGGAAGTCAGAAAACTGGCTGTACAATCTGCGGATTCCGCGAAAGAAATTGAAAAGCTGATTCAAGAAATTGTGTTAGAAATCTCCAAATCTCAAGATATGTTCAAAGCTGTCAATCGAGAGGTAAACGCAGGACTCGGCATGACAGAAGAAGCAAAAGAAAGCTTCCAGAACATATATGAGGCAGCGGAAGGTATGGCGGAAAAACTGACCCAACTAAATGATACAGCAACCGATTTATCTAGTGGCTCTCAGCTAGTTTCACAAGCCATGCAAGAAATGCGTGAAGTGTCGAGAGAGAGTGCTGCGAACATACAAGATATTGCGGCATCGGCAGAAGAACAGCTTGCATCCATGGAAGAAATCACATCATCCTCTGTGACCCTTTCAAACATGGCGGAAGAACTAAAAGACTTAACAAGCCGATTTAAAATTTAATCAAACTCTATAAAAAAAGTATCCATATTTGGTGGATACTTTTTTATTTACCGAAATTCACTTTATCATCTCCAAAAATATGACTTTTACCCGATAATCATGATAGATAGAAAAGGGGGAAAGTGGACATGACAACGATCATCCAATGGTTCAAAAAACCATCCATTTCAAAAAAACTAATTATGACTTTTTTGTTGGTCCTCATCTTGCCAACGTTGGTTCTCACAATTAGTTCATTTATCACATCAAAGAACGAACTAGATAAGCAGATTATGGGCAGTGCCATGAGTCAGGTCAATACGTTTGATACGTTAATCAATGAGAATATTGGGAACAAGGCGGAGGCTGTTCGTCTTTTCGCAGATACTCTAAAAGCATCTAATATAGAAGAAAAAAATAGAAATAATACGATTCAACAATTGCAACAATATGGAACAATTAATAAAAATGAGGTCGCTGCTTTCTATGCAGGATCTGAAAAAGGATTATTTATGCGTTACCCTGTACAAAAAATGCCTGATGATTATGATCCAAGGAAACGTCCGTGGTATCAAGAAGCGATGAATGCGGAAAATGGCAAACAAGTGATCACAAAACCATATGTAGCCGCATCAACTGGTAAAATGGTCATCACCATCGCGGAAAAAATGAAAGATGGTTCAGGTGTCATCGGGCTTGATATGGAAATCACTAGCCTGCTAGAAAAACTAAAAGACATCAAAATTGGGCAAAAAGGCTATGCCTTCATCATGGAACAGGATCAAACGGTTTTAGCTGACCCATCTCAAAAAACAGGAAGCAAGGTCGATAAAAGCCTCGGCGATATTTTGTATCAAAAGAAAGAAGGACAAGGTGAGTACACCTTTAAAGGAATCGATAAAAAGGTTGCCTATGTCACCAATGATTTGACGGGATGGAAAATAGGCGGAACAATGCTCGTATCAGAAGTCGAAGATGCGGCGAAGCCTGTATTCAATACCGCCATTATCGTGTTCAGTGTGACACTCATTGTAGCGGGAATCCTCATCTTCTTCATCGTTCGCTCGATATCTGGTCGACTAAAGAACCTTGCCAAATTCTCTGAAAAAGTAAGCAAAGGTGATTTGCGCGATCAGCTAACAATCAAATCAAATGACGAAATTGGACAAGTGGCAACAGGCTTTAATACGATGATTGACTCATTACGATCACTCATCGGAGCTGTTCAATCTTCAGTAGAAAATGTGGCATCTTCATCAGAGGAATTGACAGCAAGCGCAGAACAAACAAGTAAAGCAACCGAGCACATTACATTATCTATTGAACAATTCTCTAGAGGAAATGAAAGTCAAAATGATCAAGTGGAAGCGAGCACCGGCGAGTTAGAAGAGATGAATCGAAGCCTACAGGAAATGAATGAGACTGCACAGTCCATCACCAATTCATCCATCAAATCAACAGATATCGCTGGAGATGGCGGTCAACTGGTGGAAAAAACTGCTTCACAAATGAACGTCATTGACCAATCCGTGAAAAAAGCAGAAAACGTCATCAATTCGTTAGAAAGTAAATCAAAAGACATCACACAAATACTCGGCGTCATCAATGGAATTGCCGATCAAACGAATTTACTTGCGCTCAATGCGGCCATTGAAGCAGCCAGAGCAGGTGAATCGGGCCGAGGCTTCTCCGTCGTGGCAGAGGAAGTCAGAAAACTGGCTGTACAATCGTCTGATTCCGCAAAAGAAATTGAAGATCTCATTCAAGAAATTGTGTTAGAAATTGGGAAATCTCAAGAAATGTTTAAAGCGGTCAACCGAGAAGTAAACGCAGGACTCGGCATGACAGAAGAAGCAAAAGAAAGCTTCCAAAACATCTATGAGGCAACGGAAGGGATGGCGAAAAAACTCACTGAATTAAACGCTACGGCGACCAATTTATCCAGTGGTTCTCAGCTTATTTCTCAAGCCATGCTTGACATGCGTCATGTATCGAGAGACAGTGCTGCGAACATCCAAGACATTGCGGCATCAGCGGAAGAACAACTCGCATCAATGGAAGAAATTGCCTCATCTTCTGTCACGCTATCAAATATGGCGGAAGAACTAAAAGATTTAACCAGTCAATTTAAAATTTAATCTGAATAATCTAAAAGTATCCAAAGACCTACTTTGGATGCTTTTTTTAATTATATTACATTTCGGGACTCTAAAAATATGACTTCCAGCCGATAATAATTTTAGTAAAGGAGGAGAAATATGACAATGTTTATTCAATGGTTCAAAAAACCATCTATATCAAAAAAACTAATTATTACTTTTTTACTGGTCCTCATTTTGCCAACTGTGGTCCTTTCAATTAGTTCATTTTTCACATCAAAAAATGAATTAGAAAAGCAGATTATGGGTAGTACCATGAGTCAGCTTAATACGTTTGATGCGTTAATTAATGATAATATTGGAAACAAATCGAAGGCTGTCAGCGTTTTTGCTGAGAAATTAAAAGCATCCGATATTATAGAAAAAAATAGAAAGGTGACCATCGAAGAATTTGCACAATATGGAACAATTAATGAAAGTGAAGTTGCTGGGTTCTATGCAGGTTCTGAAAAAGGATTGTTCATGCAACATCCTGTTGAAAAGATGCCTGATGGGTACGATCCAAGAGAGCGTCCTTGGTATCAAGAAGCGATGAGTGCCAACGGTGAGCAAGTGATCACAAAGCCATATCAATCTTCATCAACAGGTAAAATGGTCATCACCATCACGCAAAAAATGAAAGATGGCTCAGGTGTCATCGGGCTAGATATGGAAATCTCTAGTATTCTAGAAAAATTAAAAGACATTAAAATTGGGCAAGATGGTTATGCTTTCATCATGGAAGAGGATCAAACCGTTCTAGCGGATCCATCTCAAAAAACTGGAAGTAAAGTAGATAAAAGCCTTGCCGATATTCTGTATCAAAAGAAAGAAGGTCAAGGTGATTATACCTTTGAAGGAATCGATAAAAAGGTGGGGTATGTCACCAATGATTTGACAGGATGGAAAATAGGTGGAGCA
The DNA here is from genome assembly GCF_047229225.1 of Bacillus sp. 179-C3.3 HS. NCBI lineage: Bacteria > Bacillati > Bacillota > Bacilli > Caryophanales > Bacillaceae > Bacillus > Bacillus sp. 179-C3.3 HS. The sequence goes on from NZ_JBFEFT010000011.1 coordinate 72,315, forward strand.
ATGCTCGTATCAGAAGTCGACGATGCGGCGAAGCCTGTGTTTAATACAGCGATTATCGTATTCATCGCGACACTCATCGTAGCAGGAACCATCATCTTCTTCATCGTACGCTCCATATCTGTTCGATTAACGACCCTTGCTAAATTCTCGGAAAAAGTAAGTAGTGGTGATTTACGCGATAAGCTAACAGTCAATTCAAATGATGAAATTGGACAAGTTTCCAATGGCTTTAATACGATGGTTGACTCACTAAGATCACTCATCGGTGCTGTCCAATCCTCAGTGGAAAATGTGGCGTCATCATCAGAAGAACTGACTGCAAGTGCAGAACAAACAAGTAAAGCAACAGAACACATTACCTTATCCATTGAACAATTTTCAAATGGAAACGAAGCGCAGAACGAGAAAGTTGAAGCAAGCACCAATCAGCTTGTGTCGATGAATGAAGGAATACAAGGAATGTCACATACTTCATCTGAAGTCGCAAAAGTATCACAACAATCGACTGAAGCGGCAGGTCAAGGTGGTCGAATCGTTGAGAACACAGCGAATCAAATGAAGCACATTGATACGACTGTTCAACAAGCTGAACAAGTCTTGAAAGAATTAGAAGACAAGTCAAAAGATATTACGAGTATTTTAAGTGTCATTAATGGCATTGCCGATCAAACGAATTTACTCGCGCTCAATGCGGCAATTGAAGCAGCAAGAGCTGGTGAATCGGGTCGAGGCTTCTCTGTCGTGGCAGAGGAAGTGAGAAAACTGGCTGTACAATCAGCGGATTCGGCGAAAGAAATTGAAAACTTGATTCAAGAAATCGTATACGAAATTTCCAAGTCTCAAGATATGTTTAAAGCCGTGAATCGAGAAGTACACGCAGGACTCGACATGACGGAAGAGGCAAAAGAAAGCTTCCGAAACATATTTGAGGCAGCGGAAGGTATGGCGAAAAAACTGACCCAATTAAACGATACAGCTGGCGAGCTATCAAGCGGATCTCAGCTCGTTTCACAAGCCATGCAGGAAATGCGTGAAGTGTCAAGAGAGAGTGCAGCGAACATACAGGATATTGCGGCATCAGCTGAAGAACAGCTTGCATCAATGGAAGAAATTTCGTCATCCTCTGTGACGCTTGCAAATATGGCAGAAGAACTAAAAGATTTAACAAGTCGATTTAAACTTTAATCAATTTTTATGAAAAAGTATCCAGATTTGTCAGGATACTTTTTTATTTTTTCAAACATTCATTTCGAGTCTCTAAAATAATGACTTTTATCCGATATTAATCTCAGATAAGCAAAGGAGGAAAGTAAAAATGAGAAAGATCATTCAGTGGTTCAAAAAGCCATCTATTTCAAAAAAGTTAATCAGCACCTTTTTGTTGGTCCTGATATTGCCAACACTGGTCCTCTCCATTAGTTCATTTATCACATCGAAGAATGAACTAGAAAATCAAATTATGGGCAGTGCCATGAGTCAGGTCAATACGTTTGATGCGTTAATTAATGACAATATTGGCAATAAAGCAGAGGCTGTTCGTTTTTTCGCAGACACTCTACAATCTTCTAATATTCAAGAAAAAAATAGAGATGCAACCATTAAACAACTGCAACAATATGGAACAATTAATGATCAAGAAGTCTCTGCCTTCTATGCAGGATCTGAAAAAGGATTGTTCATGCAATATCCTGTAGAAAAGATGCCTGATGGGTATGATCCAAGGGAACGACCGTGGTATCAAGATGCAATGAAAGCAGAAAACGGTGAGCAAATCATCACAAAGCCATATCCTGCTGCATCAGGTGGCAAAATGGTCATCACCATCGCAGAAAAAATGAAAGATGGTTCAGGTGTCATCGGGATTGATATGCAAATTGACAGCCTGATTGAAAAGCTAAAAGACATCAAAATTGGGCAAAAAGGCTATGCCTTCATCGTAGAACAGGATCAAACTGTGATTGCAGACCCAACTCAAAAATCAGGCAGTAAAGTAGATAAAAGCATTGCTGATATTCTGTATCAAAAGAAAGAAGGACAAGGTGATTACACCTTTAAAGGAATTGATAAAAAGGTTGCTTATGTGACCAACGAATTAACAGGCTGGAAAATTGGTGGGACGATGCTCGTATCAGAAGTCGAAGATGCAGCAAAGCCCGTGTTCAATACAGCCATTATCGTATTCATTTCGACACTCATCGTAGCAGGAACTCTAGTATTCTTCATCGTTCGCTCCATATCCAGCAGATTAACTAACCTTGCCAATTATTCGAAAAAAGTAAGCAGTGGTGATTTACGAGATAAGCTTCCAGTTCAATCAAATGACGAAATTGGACAAGTCGCCAAAGGCTTTAATACGATGATTGACTCATTAAGATCTCTCATCGGTGCTGTCCAATCCTCAGTAGAAAATGTGGCTTCTTCATCAGAAGAACTGACCGCAAGTGCAGAACAAACAAGTAAAGCAACAGAACATATTACATTATCGATTGAACAATTCTCTAGAGGAAATGAAAGCCAAAATGAAAAAGTGGAAACAAGCTCCGGCGAGTTAGAGGAGATGAATCGAAGCCTACAAGAAATGAACGAGGCTGCACAATCTATTACCACTTCATCCATTAAATCAACAGATATCGCAGGAGATGGCGGACAACTTGTGGAAAAAACCGCTTCACAAATGAATGTCATTGACCAATCCGTGAAAAAAGCAGAAAACGTCATCAACGCACTAGAAAGTAAATCAAAAGACATCACACAAATACTTGGTGTGATCAATGGTATTGCTGACCAAACGAATTTACTTGCGCTCAATGCGGCAATTGAAGCAGCAAGAGCTGGTGAATCGGGTCGAGGCTTCTCAGTCGTAGCGGAGGAAGTCAGAAAGCTCGCAGTTCAATCTTCAGACTCTGCAAAAGAGATTGAGAACTTGATTAAAGAAATCGTCCAAGACATTGATGTATCACAAGAAGTATTTTCTGCGGTAAACCATGAAGTTCAATCAGGATTAAGCTTTACTGAACAAACGAAAGTAAGTTTCCATGATATTTTTGAAATGACAAAAGAAATTTCAGATCAGCTACAATCAATGAATCAGACTGTTGTTCAGCTTTCAGAAGGCTCTGCACACGTTTCAGAAGCTGTACGTGAAATCTCAGAGGTATCACGTGAAAGCTCAGCAAATATTCAAGATATCGCGGCTTCAGCAGAAGAACAATTAGCATCAATGGAAGAAATTAGTTCTTCCTCTGCTACACTTTCTTCCATGGCAGAAGAATTACGTGACTTAATTAGCAAATTTAAAATCGAATAGAAAAAAAGAAGAGCCTCGAGGCGGAGGCTCTTTCTTGTTTATACCAATATAGTAGGTAATTATGACTATTTTTGTGTTTTATTAGATATAAAACTTGTAAAAATAATTCTTTTTGCCTATAACTATAGTAGTTAGTTTAATAACAAATCAAAAGGAGTAAAGAAATGAAGAAAATCAATTTATTTAAGCAATTTACGATGATAAAGAAATTAATTACCGCTTTTTTATTCATCCTTCTTGTTCCCATTCTTGTATTGGCAGCGTTCTCTTATCAAGTGGCGTCTGACTCTCTACATGATGAAATTATGTCTAGTGCTGCAAATGGCGTTCAGCAATTAAATGAATCTATTAATAAAGAGGTTCAGCCCAAAATTGATATCATTACATATTTATCACAATCTTTAAAGAAAGATGAACTAAAAGCAAAGAACAAAGAAATACTTCTAGTGCAATTAGAGCAAATGGTAAAGACAGATGAAGATGTGGTTGAGGCGTTTGTCGCAGATGAAAATGGTAAGCTCACTGAATACTCCGAGGTCCATAAAGGCAGCGCAAAAAGTGCAAAAAATGAAGAATGGTTTCAACAATCGATGAAAGAGCAAGACGTGATCATCTCAGATCCTTTTGTTGACAAGTCATCTGATGACCTGTTCATCACAATATCAGAACAATTGGCAGATGGTTCTGGTGCCATCGGTATCAATATGCGTCTCAATGAAGTGATCAAGGATACATTTAGTATTAAAATTGGGAAGGAAGGCTATGCCTTTGTGACCACATCAGATCAACGGTATATTGCCCATCAAACAGAAAAGACTGGGGAAAAAATGACAGGCGATTTTGTCTCACAGATGTTTAGCAAAAAGGAAGGCAGTTATGAGTATGAATACAATGGTCAGCCAAAGTTCATGTTCTTTGCTACCAATGAGAGCACTGGCTGGAAGCTAGGTGGGACAATGTATGAGAATGAAGTAAAAGAAGCAGCACAACCGGTGCTTCATTTAACTTTGATCATTCTTGCGGCATCCATTGTGATTGGCGGAATCGCTATCTATTTCATCATTTCATCCATTCGAAAACCAATGATAGCGCTATCTGAATCAGCTGAAAGAATTTCACAGGGAGATCTCACGCAGCAAATTGAAGTACGTTCTAATGATGAAGTAGGCAAACTGGCACAAAGCTTTAACAATATGTCAGCAAAGCTGAAACAAGTCATTCAAGCTGTCCAGCAATCCGTTGAAAATGTGGCGGCTTCATCCGAAGAATTGACGGCAAGTGCGGGACAGACTACGCAAGCGACAGAGCACATTACATCATCTATAGAACAGTTCTCAAACAGTGCTGAACATCAGAATGATATGATCGAAAAGAGTTCTGTACAGCTGAACGAAATGGACCGCAGTTTATCACGTATGGTCGAAACAATCACTCATATGACGGAGTCATCCGTTGAATCGAGCAAAACCGCCGAGGGTGGTGGAGAACTCGTACAAAAAACAGCAGGTCAAATGCAAACTATTGAACAAGCTGTCAAAGAAGCCGAGCTTGTCATTGCCGGCTTGGAAAAGAAATCAAAGGACATAACTAGCATTCTTGGTGTCATCAATGGCATCGCAGATCAGACAAATCTGCTTGCCTTAAATGCAGCGATTGAAGCAGCAAGAGCAGGTGAAGCTGGAAGAGGATTCTCAGTTGTCGCAGAAGAAGTTCGCAAGCTGGCCGAGCAATCAGGCAGTTCTTCAAAAGAAATTGAAAGCCTGACGAACGAGATTGTGGAGGAAATTGAAAAATCACAGAAAATGTTTAGACAAGTAGCAGGCGAAGTTCAATCTGGTTTACAAATTACAGATGAAACAAAAGTGAGTTTTGAGAAAATCACCCATAAAACATCTGAAATGACAGAAGAAATGAAACAAATCAATGAATCTGCATTGAAGCTTACTGATGGCTCGAAGGATATGTCACAAGCTGTACATCAAATCGAAGAACTATCACGTGCTAACTCTGCAGGCTTCCAAGATATTGCGGCTTCAGCAGAGGAACAACTCGCATCAATGGAAGAAATCAGCTCCTCCTCCGCCACTTTATCTCAAATGGCAGAAGAATTAAGAGAGATCATTAAACAATTTAAAATATAGTAGAACAAATGAAACACCTGACATCAACTTGTCAGGTGTTTTTCTAATACCTTCATAAATTTTGGGTATTATGAACTTTTTTTAACTTAAATTAGATAAATAAGTAAACAACCTAGTAGGACTTCCGATATATATACTATCTTACTAAAAGGAGCTTTCATCTTGACGAAATTCATACAGTATTTCAAAAAGCCATCTATTTCTAAAAAACTGATACTCTCATTCTTATTTATTCTGTTATGTCCGATTATTGTGTTGGCGTTATCTTCCTATTATACTGCGAGCACTTCATTACATGATCAAATCACACTCAGTGCAAAAGAGAACGTACAACAGTTAGATCAAAATATTACAAAGGTTGTCGAAGGAAAAACTGAGGCTGCTGAATTTTTCAGTCAATGGATTACAGAAAAAAGACTGAAGCAAAAAGGAACGAAGGATATTCAAGGTCGATTTGAACAGTTTATGAGTATGAATAAAGACACTGAAGGGATCTTCGTCGCTTCGAGTGATGGCAAAGTATTTTCTAGATATCCAAATAAACAGATGCCGGCTGATTATGTTGCCACGGAAAGAGATTGGTATAAGGATGGCTGGGCGAAAAACGGAGAACTGTCTATCTCTGCCCCATATCCAACCGCATCAACAGGTACGTTAGTTGTCACAATTTCTAAGAAATTAGAAGACGGTTCTGGTGTCATTGCCATGAACCTAGACATTGCGAATCTCGTAAAAGAGTCAAATAATGTTAACATCGGAAAAGAAGGATATGCCTTCATCGGAAGTCCTGATCGTACGTTTGTTGCCCATCCTACGAAAAAAGCAGGTACAAAATTATCTGGTGAATGGTTAGAGACGATGTATTCACAAGATAAAGGATCTTTAAGCTACTTGTTTGAAGGAAAAGAAAAACAAATGGAATTCACAACAAATAAACTCACTGGTTGGAAAATTGTCGGTACGATGTTTATGAGTGAAGTGGAAGAAGCAGCACAGCCAGTCTTTAATATGGCGGCTATTATTTTAGTCGGCGCCCTGATCATTGGCGGCATTCTGATTATCTTTATCATTCGTTCGATTACAAAACCGCTTTCTATGCTTGTCACTTCTTCAAAGAAGATCAGTGAAGGAGACTTGACAGAGAAAATTGATGTTCGTTCAAGAGATGAAATTGGTCAGCTTAGCGAAAGCTTTAATGAAATGAGTGAGTCACTAAGAGATGTCATTCAGGCCGTACAGACATCTGTTGAAAATGTGGCATCCTCATCTGAAGAACTGACAGCAAGCGCAGGCCAAACAACCAAAGCGACAGAACATATTACATCATCGATTGAAATATTCTCTAACGGGAACGAAAACCAAAGTGAAATGGTCGAACAAAGTGCAAACCACTTGAAACAAATGAACGAGGGCCTAAATGAAGTAGCGCAAACCTCTGATGTGATCACAGCATCGTCTGTACAGTCAAAAACAGTGGCAGAAACAGGTGGACAGCTTGTTGTGCAAACAGTTGGCCAAATGCAAACAATCGATCATTCAGTCAAAGAAGCTGAAAGTGTCATCAACGGCTTAGAGCATAAATCAAAAGACATTACGAACATTTTAGGTGTCATCAATGGGATTGCAGATCAGACAAATCTACTCGCACTCAATGCTGCTATTGAAGCTGCACGTGCTGGAGAATCAGGTAGAGGCTTCTCGGTTGTAGCGGAGGAAGTTCGGAAGCTTGCGGTTCAATCATCGGATTCAGCAAAAGAGATTGAAAAGCTTGTCAAAGAAATTGTGTCTGAAATTGAAACATCACAAAACATGTTCAAGTCTGTGAATGAAGAAGTGAAAAATGGACTTGCGATTACAGATCAAACGAAAGAAAGCTTCTCACAAATTAACCAGCAAACAGCAGAAATCGCAGCCCGCATTAACGAAATGAATACAACAGTACGAGAGCTTTCAAAAGGCTCTGAACAGATCTCGAAGGCAGTGAACGACATTGCTGATGTATCGAGAGAAAGTTCTGCAAGTATTCAAGACATTGCCGCATCGGCTGAAGAGCAGTTAGCTTCAATGGAAGAGATCAGTTCTTCTTCCACAACGCTCTCTCAAATGGCTGAAGAATTACGTGACTTAACGAAAAGATTCAAGATCAACGAATAGATTAGCAAGTGAAAGTGGTTCCCATAAGGGGAACCGCTTTTCTTTTTAAGTGAAAATCCAATACAATAGAGGAGATAGAATGAAAAGGAGAGATCACATGCGTTTATCTGATAAAAAGGTCATTGCGTTTGTAAGTGATGATTTTGAAGATTTGGAGTTGTGGTATCCGGTTCTTCGCTTGAGAGAAGAAGGGGCTACCGTTCAACTTGTAGGTGAAAAAGCAAACCATGAGTACATTGGAAAGTATGGTGTCCCTGCCGTATCAGATGCTGATTTTTATTCAATTTCAGCTGAAGAGTACGATGCAGTTCTCGTTCCTGGGGGATGGTCTCCAGATAAACTGCGCCGTTATCCAGAGGTATTAAATATCGTCCGCACGTTTGATTCACAAGACAAACCGATCGGACAAATTTGTCATGCCGGTTGGGTACTGATTTCTGCGGGTATTCTTCAAGGGAAAAAAGTGACAAGTACCCCAGGGATTAAAGATGATATGACCAATGCTGGGGCGATCTGGCTAGATGAAGCCGTCGTTGTAGATGGACATCTCGTATCAAGCAGACGTCCGCCGGATCTACCGCCATATGTCAAAGCATTTGCGGATGTGTTAGCAGCGAAGTAACGTAGGTAGGACAGAGGGCAATGTGTTTGTTTTGCCCTCTGTTCAATTATTAAAATGCCGTTTGGTCCGCAGGATACACGACGCCCATTTGTCGTCTTGCCTCGTCCATCACGGTCATCGTTTGAATAGATAAGTCAAATGTATTGATCGGGGACTGTCCCTTCTTCTGTTGAATACATTTGATAAAATGGTCTATTTCATAATACATAGCTGGATGATCGTCCTTGAGAGAAAGGTCTTTTTGATGCCCATTTTTATCATATATCGTGATACGAGAAGGGCGATGGAATTGGTCGATGACCATAGTTGCATCTTCTCCTTGAATTTCCGCAGATAAATGGGAATTTGAGATTTTGGAATGAAAAAGGAGTACTTGATGCTGGTCATATTGCAAGAGTAACGACCCATTTCCATCCACACCAGTAGGAAGCTTATAACCGTTTGCTGACATTTGATTTGGCTGTCCAAATAAATAAATCGTTGGAAACACAAGATACACACCAATATCCATTAACGACCCATTTGAAAGATCAGGACGAAAGGCATTTGGGATGTTCCCATTTCGAAGATCATCATATCTTGAAGAATATTTACAGTAATGTGCAATCATCTGCCGAATGGGCCCTAGTTGATCCAGATGTTGTTTGATTTGAAGGAAATTAGGCAGAAATGTGGTTTTCATCGCTTCCATGAAACAAACTTGATGTTTTTTAGCGACAGCTATCATCTGCTCCACTTCTTTTCGATGAGAAGCCAATGGTTTTTCGCAAAGGACGTGTTTTTGATGTTGCATCATCAAGATGGCTTGCTCTTTGTGAAAAGCGTTTGGACTGGCAATATAGACAGCATCAAACACATCACTTGCCGCCATTTCATGTAAATCTGTAAACACGGTTTCAATCCCATATGTGTTGGCAAACGCCTGTCCTTTTTCAGCAGAGCGTGAATACACAGCTGTGCATGAAAAATCCGCAATGCCGACACTGGATTGTAAAAAACGATCTGTAATCCAGTTCGTTCCGATGACTGCAAATCGAATCATGTTTATCCACTCCTTTTTCTTTTTTTTGATGATATAAGTGAGAATATGAATTTTATACAAAAGTAGCTGAAACCTTTGCTTATGCTACTCCGTCATACATAAAGGATATAAATGTACGAAAAGTGGATACTTTCTTCTCTCATTCGGGTAATACTGAACAAAAGGGGAAGGAGAAAACGAATATGAAGCGTATCCTGCACATAGGAAGTACATACGTTTAATCACTTTTGTTTTTAGCAGGATGTGAGCGATGTCCATTGCCAAATCAGAAAAAATGCTGAAACAATCATGACGATTTCATGATAAAGTAGTGTACAATTTATTTATAAATAGCCCGTGTTTGGAGGAACAATATGAATTCTATGCAAATGTGGAGCAGTCGATTTAAAAAGTTTTTTCTTGATAACAAGTTTGTTCTGTTTTTACTCATCCTTTTACTGATAGGATTGAATATCCTTGTTTTCACGAAAACATCTTTTATTTTCACACCGCTCATTGTACTTGTTAAAACCATCGCTTTGCCAATTATTTTAACAGGGGTTGTGTATTACTTATTAAACCCGGTTGTCAACTTGTTAGAGAGATTGAGAGTCAAGCGAATCTATTCTATTTTACTTTTATATATTGTTATCATTGGAATCATCACAGTGACGATTGTGTCCATTATACCGTTTTTACAAGCACAAACGATGAGTCTCTTTCATAACCTTCCGAAATACGTTGATACAGTAGAAGAACAAATTAGACAACTAACAGGTAGTAATTTCATTAACCAAGTACAAAACACGATGAATTTTAACGTGTCAGAATTAGTCAGTAAAGCGTCCAGTCAAGCGACGAAGATTTTGGAGAGTACCTTCACAGGTGTAGGGACATTCTTAGGCGCACTGACTGAAATCATCATCTCGATCGTGACAGTCCCGTTCATTCTCTTTTATCTATTAAAAGACGGGCAGAAGCTACCTGATTATTTTCTGAAATTCATCCCGAATAAGCTAAGAGAACATACCCATGTTGTCCTTCACGAAATGAACCACCGCCTTAGCTCATATATTCGAGGTCAGATCATTGTCAGCTTCTGTATTGGTGTTCTGCTCTTAATTGGGTACATGATTATCGGCTTAGATTATGCCTTACTGTTAGCGATTATTGCGGCGTTTACGAGTGTTGTGCCTTATCTTGGCCCAACCATTGCCATCACACCAGCGATTGTTATTGCCCTTGTCACGTCACCCATTATGCTGTTAAAATTGATCATTGTTTGGACAGTCGTTCAGCTGATTGAAGGGAAATTTATTTCTCCACAGGTCATGGGGAAAAATCTCCATATCCATCCGATTACCATCATTTTTGTTCTATTGACAGCAGGTAAACTCTTTAACGTCGTAGGTGTGATTGTCGCAATTCCTACGTATGCTGTGTTGAAAGTCATCACGACTCATTTATTTGATTGGTTCAAAATGCGATCCAATCTATATAAAGAAGAAAAGTCATAATCGTTTTTTGAAAAAAATATAGTATCATAAAGACGAGCTTTCGAAAAAGAAAGCTTGTCTTTACGTGGACATGAGAGATGTAACCTGTTCAAAAGACCAGAAGTGAAAGGAAAGAAAATCATGAATTTATGGGATTTATTCGTGGCACTGATTTTAGGAATTGTTGAAGGCTTAACAGAATATGCACCTGTCTCGTCAACTGGACATATGATCATTGTCGATGATCTATGGTTAAAGTCGAAGGAAATCATTGCGCCAGAAGCGGCAAATACATTTAAAGTTGTGATTCAGCTAGGGTCTATTTTAGCCGTTATGATCGTATTTAAAGATCGTATTCTAAACTTATTAGGTTTAAAGAAAAACATCACAGAAGAACAAAAGCGCAGTGGACATAAGCTAACCATTGCCCAAATTGCTGTTGGACTTGTCCCAGCCGTTATTTTAGGATTCCTCTTTGAAGATTATATTGATAAATATTTATTTGACGTCAGAACGGTCGCAGTCGGTCTAATCTTAGGAGCCATCTTGATGCTTGTGGCTGACTGGATCAACAAACAAAAAACAGAGACACGCTCCGTTGATAACATGACGTACCGCCAAGCTCTTTATATTGGACTGTTTCAGTGTTTGGCCTTATGGCCTGGATTTTCACGTTCAGGTTCAACCATCGCTGGTGGCGTTATTCTTGGGTTGAATCACCGCGCTGCGGCTGACTTTACATTTATCATGGCCATGCCCATTATGGCAGGTGCAAGCTTCCTAACACTTGTGAAAAATGCCGAATATTTAACAGCAGACATGCTTCCATTCTTTGGCGTTGGCTTTGTCAGTGCGTTTATTGTAGCTTTGTTCGTTGTTCGCTTCTTCTTAAAATTGATTAATAAAATCAAACTTGTGCCCTTTGCGATTTATCGAATCGTACTAGGTGTCTTATTATTTATTCTGTTTATGTAAATATGAAACTACTCTGTTAAAGAGTAGTTTTTTTGTTGCAAAAAAGCCTGCCAGATATTCGGCAGACACTTTTTATAGGGCACATTCTTCAATCTCGAAACCTAAATCTTCAATAATCTGATGATCAGTTTGAACTTGTTGCCCTTTTGTGGTTAAATAATCGCCTACAAAAATAGAATTTGCAGCGTAAAGGGCAAGGGGTTGTAGCGTCCGTAAATTAAATTCTCTTCCGCCAGACACTCGAATTTCCTTTGTTGGATTGATGAATCTCATCAATGCCAGAACCTTCAATGCTTTGATCGGGTGTGTTCGACTTTGGTGTTCAAGTGGCGTGCCCTCGATGGCATGTAGAAAATTCACAGGAATTGAATCCGCATCAAGTGCCCTGAGTGCGAACGCCATTTCAACAATCTGCTCATCGGTTTCTCCCATACCAATAATGACACCTGAGCAGGGGGACATACCCGATTGTTTCACTTGCTGGACGGTTGCGATCCGGTCGTCATATGTATGAGTGGTTGTGATTTGTGCATGATGATCATGATGTGTATTCAGATTGTGATTATAACGATGCACACCAGCTTCCTTTAATCGCAGTGCTTTTTCTTCATTTAGTAAACCAAGACAGGCACATACCTTTAACGGCATGGTCTCTGTAATCTCCTTAACAGCCGCGGTCACCTCGTCTAATTCACGGTGTGAAGGGGCTCTGCCGCTTGCTACAATACAATAAGTCCCCGCTTTTCTTCTTAAAGCCTCACGTGCCCCTGCCACAATAGTCTCCTGATCTAGCATGGTATATTTTTCAACCGGTGCTTTTGACACAATCGACTGTGAACAATATCCACAATTTTCTGGGCAGTAACCACTTTTTGCATTGAAGATCATATTTAACTTCACCTTTTTTTGAAAAAAGTGATATCTCACCCGATAGGCTGCATGCATGATCGGCAACAGCTCATGGTCATCGGCTTCAAGGATATCTACCCCTTCTTGTTTAGATGCCGGCTCATTTCGAATCGCTTTTTCCGCTATTTCTCCCCATGATAAAGCCGCTTGTTTCCCCATAAAATCCCCCTTAATATGTTAACCTGTTTTAATTAAAAGTTAACATAAGGTGTATGCGATGGCAAGTAAGTGTTAATTTTGTCATTCTTCATACAAAGGAAAAAGGCGATGAACAAGATGTCATCGCCTTTTGAATGGAGAGAATGTGTCATTAACGTACTGTAATGTAGTTAATGACACGTTCTCCGAGTGAATTATAGTATGAAACAGTCACAGAACCACGTTGTACAGCGCGAATCCAAGTGAAGTTCGGAGCTGTTTGGTCTAATTGAATGGCATAAGTTGCACCAGTCACAGAAATTTGACTAGCTGGAAGAGACACAGCGATAGAAGAACCTACTGAAAGCGTACGGTTCACAGTAATCACTTTATTCATAATAGGAGCTTTTGCAATAACTGGTTCTTTTGGCTGTGCAGCTGCATGTGCACCTTCAGCCTGGAAGAATGTAAGGGCGCCAAGAGCAGCTAAAGACAACGTACAAGCTTTCATTGATTTTTTCATAGTAACACTCCTTTTTTTGGTATAAACATATATTAATAATTATAGAATATTATGTCAATAATAATATGTAATAAAAAGTATAATTTTGGTGAAAAACGTCACATTTTATGTAGGAGGTTCGGGGGGAATTAAATAAAAGATATGATTTTTTTGTCATGTTCCGATGTACATAAAGAGAAAAAAGACATAAAAAAAGCTGGGAATGCACCCAGCAATGTGTATCGTTATAAAAAGAGAATAAGACGCAACAATGGAAACAGATCCTTTATTCACTGTCCGGTTGTTTTAGCTGCCGGCCTTTTTGTTTCTCTTTCTCTCTAATGTAATGAATAAAATCGATGGTTTGTCTCTTCGCTTCTTCAGAAAAGTCTGTTGCAGCTTTAAAGGCAATTTGCAAGTCAGGATCGTTTGCAAGATCGTATCCTGGTACGCTCTTGTCTTTACCTGTAAGAAGATAATCCGTCGAGACCCCGTATAAATCCGCAATTTTTACGATCATATCTCCGTCTGGTTTTCTTAATCCATATTCCCAATTCGCATAGGTCGACATCGCTTTCAGTCCGAGTTTTTTGGCAACAGTTGACTTACTCCATCCATGCTTCTCTCTTAATTCAGTTAATATCTTCCCAGTCATATTATTCATTGGAAACACCTTTTTTTATGTGATGTGTAAATTTTATCACGAATTACACGAAAAAGATAAATATATACACAAAAAGAATAAAAAATGATTGACTTACTCTTTTCGTGTATATTATTATAATGAATATCACTTACACGTTTTGAGTAACGAATGAACATGCAAATAAAATATGTATGAGAACAACAAATAGAACAAGGAAGACATAGACGTTGATTTCGGGAAGAATTCATGCTTTCTGCCAGACGAACGTCGGAAGATAAGCAGATGATAGGTGATTGAAATATTGATGCTTAAAATTTTTTAACTAATTGTTACACGAAAAGAGTAAAAAGGAACGTTGAATGAAGTAGAGAGGAGAAGATTCGTATGAATATTGAGCATCCGATGGTAACGCAAATGAATGAATTTGGATATCCAAAAAGGTACTGGTCGTATGAGATGAAACGATCTGGTGATCGAAAAGAAGTGGAAGACGGTCAGGAGGAATGTGAAGATGACGAGACATCAGCTAATGTTTGATTCCCGTAAAGTAGCGCAGCTTTGTTTAGTACAAGCGGGTGGATGGATGATGATCCATGAACATGAGCCGATTTTTGTTTTTTCAACGGCAGAAGACAAACAGACATACAGGGCACTCATGGCAGCGCAAAACATACACACAAAAATAGAAGGAGGAAAGACATGGAACGACTGAAGCAAATCATGACATTGATGAAATGTTTGCACAAAGCGAGTAAAAAAGAAGAAGTCATTCGTCAATGGGAAAAGGACGACGGGAGATCGTAACGTGGTCATCCATCTAATTTTTAAAACAGCGCATCATCTCACAAGAAAGTTATTCATCCAGAAAATGAAAGAGGCTGTAAAAGCGCAATGTACACAAAAGATAAAAGGCGCATTATCACTTGAGATTCGTTTGTTTTACAGCATGCCATATGACATATCGAGCTGTCACATGAAACGGACGCATGCTGAAAGAGGATTGATACGTCCAACAAACATAGACATCTACCAGCCAAACAGACAGGATATGCAAGACGCACTTGGCTCTATTGCTGATGATGCCGCATTACAGATAGTAGATTTAAGAGTGTCACAGTTTTATAGTTTACGTCCAAGAGTTGAAATGATTTTAAATACATTGGGTGACGGCGTGGGGCCATCACAAAAAAGGGAGACCATCACATGAACGAGCCAAAGCAACTTTTTATTCAAGACAATCAGACAGTCATTGGTGAAATGGAAAATGGGAAGATTCAAGTCATCGTATTAGATGGAAATGGTGGAACAGCATATCAACTAGAGGTACCTGAACATGGAAAAACGATTATTCAAACGGCAAAAGGGCATTTTGCTAGAGTGGATCACGAAATTGGTTTTAAAATCAGCTAGCCTGATGAACAACAACATCATAAGTCCAAGACGGAAAGCCTGCGGACACTGATCAACACCCTACGAAAGGGGATTGATTGGTGTCCGTTTTTTTTATGCAAATCAAAAGGGAGCGATAAGACATGCAAGACCTGTTAATCGAATATAAACGAGCTTTGAAGGATGCTAGAAAACGATACGAGCCGCTTAGAGAAAAGGAAGACAAACAACTGACTGATCAAGACAAGCACGATAAAAAAATCATTGCCAGTATGGTTAGTGACCTAGAATACGTGGTGGAATGGCTTCAAATTGGTAGGCAGCCTGGCGCGCGCAGAGGGTTAGATAGACGTTCTGTTTATCAACGGACGATGCTTGCAGATCCAGAAGTGTTAGAGGCATTATCACATGAATATACCCTCATCCAAGAAAAAGAAAGAGAAGTAAGCGAGCGGGACAAAAAACGCATAGAAGAAGCTTTATCTGTTTTAACAGATCGAGAAAAAGACGTATTTTATATGCACACAACACAGGGCTTGTCGTTTAGCGAGATTGCTATGATGCTAGATGTCAAAAAAGGAACAGTCCAAAAACAGATGGAGAGAGCCCGAGCAAAAATGTCTAAAAAAATCCAAGAACGCCTATTCCAAGCTGCTGAATAGGCGTTTTTTTCTTTTTAAAAATAAATCCAGCAGGGCTTGTCTTACAGTTGCCACCTATAGATAGAAAGACCAAACGGATGTTTGCTAGCCCAGCACAAATGATTCCTTTCAATGAATCATTCGAACTTAAAGGAGGCGGCAGGTGAATGTAAATGAAACATAAACGAATGAATGCAGAACAGGATTATATGAAAGGGATGACCTATCAGCAGCTCGCTGATCAATACAACGTCTCTATTCATACAGTCAAATCATGGAAAAGACGCTATGGATGGCAAAGACCAAAAGCACCATCTAAGCAAGCACATTCCATCTTTCATCAATTTTTTTCAGATGAAACGATTGAGATTATGGAGAGAATGGATGGACGCACATCACTTGATTTAATCTGGGATCAAATTCAAATTCAATACGCGGCGATCATTCGAGCGCAGCGCATCATGTTTGTAGCAGATCAAGATGACATGATCAAAGAGGTGAAAAAGGCGACATATACGCCTTCATCCTTAGAGAAAGAAACAGTAGATGGAATACAGCCGGAACCAACGATCGAGGCGGAAGAATTCGCATTCCAATTCTCATGGGACCGGCATGCGACTTTTTTAAATGCCCAATCTCGTGCCATGGGAGAGCTTAGACGACTGATTAAACAGTTTGAGGAACTCGCACATGCGAAGGATGAGCGCAGGTTGAGGCTGAAACAAATTGAACTGACGATCGAAAAAACAAAAAAAGCTGTCCGTGAAGAAAAAGAGGAAGACCTTCACATCATGATCAAACGAAAAGAGGATCAATCATGACACCGATGATTGAAAAAGAAGTCAATCCTCACTTTGAGCACTTTCTATTTGATTGGAATCAAAAGTTTCAATTTTTAGTAGGTGGCTATGGTTCTTCAAAAAGCTATCATATTGCCTTAAAGCTCATCTTAAAGCTACTTGAAGAAAAACGGACAGCACTCGTCATTCGAGAGGTGTATGATACGCACCGAGAGTCGACATATTCTCTACTACAAGAGATCGTCCATGATCTTGGCATCGGTCATTTTGTGAAATGCCGTAGCTCGCCGCTTGCACTGACGTTCAGAAACGGCAGCAGTATTTTATTTAAAGGCCTAGATAAGCCAGAGAAACTGAAATCGATCAATAATATCTCCCTCATTTGGATCGAAGAATGCTCAGAGATTTCTTATGACGGATTTAAAGAACTACTTGGGAGGCTGCGGCATCCCTCATTAGAGCTATATATGATGTTATCGACCAACCCTGTTGGTCAAGATAATTGGACGTACAGACATTTCTTCCGGGATGAACAGCTCAAGAGGTTTGTTCTTGACGACGAGACATTATACAAAAAACGAACAGTCGTTATCAAGGATACTTACTATCATCACTCCACAGCAGATGACAACTTATTCTTGCCTAAAAGTTATGTGCATCAGCTGGATGAGCTGAAAGAATATGATCCAGATCTCTATCGAATTGCGCGAAGGGGTTATTTCGGAATCAATGGCACAAGGGTTTTTCCTCAATTTGAGGTGAGAGCCCATTCTGACGTATTAGAAGCCATTCAACAAATTCAAAAGCCGCTCAAACGGGCAGGCATGGATTTCGGATTTGTCGAATCGTACAATGCTTTAATTCGTTTAGCCGTTGATCATGAAAAAAAATATCTCTATATTTACTGGGAATATTACGACCGTGGGAAAACAGATGATGAAACCGCTCTAGACTTGAAAGAGTTCATCCAATCAAAGGAATTGATCAAGGCAGACGCAGCAGAACCTAAAACCATTCACTACTTTCGCCAGCTAGGATTTCAAATGATTGCAGCACATAAATTTCAAGGCTCTCGCTTGCAATATACAAAAAAGATCAAACGGTTTAAGAAAATCATTTGTTCTGATATGTGCACGAATACGATCTATGAGCTTCAATCATTAACCTATCAAGCGGATAAAGACGGACGACTGCAAGAAGATGAATTTCAAATCGACCCGCACACATTATCGGCGATCTGGTATGCACTGGATGATTATGAAGTAACTGATTTGAAAGAGACTGCTTCGAAGCGTGTCCGTCCAAATAGAGAGAGGAGGTCTATACAATGAACCAAGTCAAAGCAACGATTATGAAAGCAAGTATATCTGATCATACAAAACAAATGTATGAAGATGAATTTTCATATGAAAAAGATGACATTGTTCCGCCATCTTACCATATCAGTGAATTGAAAAGGATGGCAGAATATTCAACGATCCTTCAGCAGTGTATTGATGCATATAAAACGAATATTTTAGGTTTTGGTTTTGGCGTAGAATACGCATTCGATTTTAATGCGGAAGGGGTCCAACCAGCAAAAAAGAAAATAGCAGAGAAGGAATGGACAAGGCTTGAAGAATTTACAAAATACATGAACTATGATGAATCTGCTGATGTGATATTCGGGTATGTCCTCGAAGACCGTGAGAAAACAGGAAATGGTTTTTTAGAGGTGCTCCGAGATGGACAGGGGAAACCAGCAGGGGTTGAGTACTTAGATGCACTTCACATTCGTATTTGTAAACTGGGTGAGCCTGTAGATGTCACCTTCCGATATACGGAAAATGGTGAGCTGAAAACGATGAATCGGAAGAAACGCTTCCGTAAATATGTACAGATGATTAATGAAAAGAAAGTCTTTTTCAAAGAATATGGTGATCCTCGCATTCTAAATTGTGAAACAGGACGATACGACGATGCCACCCCAGAATCACTTAGGGCAACAGAGGTCATCCATTTTAAAATCGGTAGCGGGACATACGGAATTCCTCGCTGGATTGGCAACATTGTCAATATGTATGGCGCGCGCAAGGCAGAAGAGCTGAATTATCTTTATTTTAAACAAGGACGGCATGTACCAGGTGCGATCATTGTTGAAAACGGGATGCTATCAGAGGCCTCCTACCAACAGCTTCAGGATTATATGGACGATATCGAAGGAACTGATCATGCCCATAAATTTCTATTGCTGGAAGTAGAAGGACTCCCAACTGAAAAAGGGCTGACAGGTGAAGAAGATGTGTCAAATGTGAAAGTGAATTTTAAATCGTTAGCGGAAATCTTGCAAGAGGATGCGTTGTTTTTAGAATACGATGAAAAAACAAGAGATAAAATCCGTTCCGCTTTTCGATTACCACCTATATACACAGGGGAGTCTCAGGATTATAACAAAGCGACGGCAGATACTGCCCGTAAAACAACAGAAGAGCAAGTGTTTCAGCCAGAGCGGCACCTGATTACAGGAAAGCTTAATACGCTTTTCTTACCAGACCTTGATTTATGGCATGTTCGCTTCTTATTAAATGGTCCTGACTTTAGAGATCCGTTAGAGATTGCCAAGGTCTTAACACCGTTTGTTCAAGCTGGAGCCGTTTCGCCAAACGATTTAAGAGACTTGGCGGGGCGTATTCTTGGAAAGCCTTTAGAGGAATGGCCTGAAGAACAATATCACCGGCCCTTAGATAGCCGCCTGCAAGTAGTGAATGAATCATCACAACGAGCAGAGGGGATAAATGAAAGTACTTCTGCTTCATTTGAAAGGGGGTGAACATATGCCAAGAGAATTAAGAAATGCAAAGATTACCCATGTCTCATATGTCGACAAGGCAGCCAATCAAAAGAAATTCTTCTTCATGAAGGCCAAGAGAAAACCAGACTTTCAAAAGAAGGTCAGTGTGTTGACAAAGGCCGAGGACGCACATCGTCTTGTATATGGTGTTGTATATGAACCGAATACACCAGATGCCCATCAAGATTTTATGTCTGCCAAGGAAATTGAAAAAGCAGCACATGGCTTTATGAAAGATGCCCGTCACATTGACAAACAGCATGATTTTCAAGCCGGAGTTGGTGAGGTTGTGGAATCATATATTGCTCCTGCGGATTTTGAAGTAGGTGGAGAGCTGATTCAAAAAGGCTCTTGGGTACTTGTGACGAAAGCATCACAAGAGATTTGGAACCAAATTCAGCAAGGCCACATTACTGGCTACTCAATGGCAGGAACGGCTGACATCATGGATATAGAAGAACAGGATGAGCTTCGATCTCTAGAAACAAATGAGAGAGGGCTTTTTTCTTTGCTGAAAAATTTCTTTTTGAAAGAGGGAGGTGCAGACATGTCACAACCATTTTGGAGCGCGATCGACCATTTGCTGGAAACACTACAAATGAGTGATAGCGATGAGTCTAGCGTAAGAGAAGCGCTTGAACAATTAATCCCAATTGTCCAAGACGTTTTACAAGCAGATGATGTTCTTCAAGTGATTGGAGAAAGACCAGCATCCGTTCAAAAGCTTGAGGCTACATTAACGACTGATCAAGTACGAGAGCTGGAAAAAGCAAAGCAATCGATTGAGAACGTGCTACAACAAGCAGGGAAACAAGAGGAAGAACAAGCAGGTGAAGAAGCTGTCCATAAAGTACTTGGTCAAGCGATTGGTCCAATTCTTGATCAGCTGACCTCATTAGAGAAATCAGCTAGCAAAGATACATTAGCGATTCAGCATGTGCTAGAGGAGAAGCTTTTGCCGATTTCAGAGCGGATTCACATGCTTGAAAAAGCACGAGGTCTTTCAAAGCAAGCAATCCATGAAACACAAAATGACACAACAAAACCCGTATGGGACGGCTTACTATAAGCCTAAAAAAGGAGGAAAAAGCGTGAGAAATCAAGAGTTGATTCACAAAGCTGAAATGACACTGGCTAGCTTAAAAACTGGCGGTCTCATGAATGCAACCCAATCCAATACATTCATTAGAATGATGCAAAATACCCCAACTGTTTTAAATGACGCACGGATCATTCCAATGGAGAGTGATTCACAAAAAATCGAAAAAATAGGCTTCGGACAGCGCATTTTGCGACCGGCTGAAGAAGGAAAAGCACTTGTTGCAAAGGATCGTGTGGTTCCAGAGACAAGTACCGTTCAGCTGAATGCCAAAGAAGTGATCGCAGAGATTCATATGACGTACGACAGCATTGAAAACAATATTGAGAAAAACGGGATTCAGCAGACCATTATGCAAATGCTGGCAGAACGCGCAGCAGTAGATATTGAAGAGTTGATCGTCAATGGCGACACGACTTCCTCAGACCCATTTTTAGCACAAATGGATGGCGTCAGAAAACAGGCGGTATCCCATATTGTCGATGCAAATGGGGAAGAAGTGAGCCGCCAGTTGTTCAAACAGGCGTATAAAGCCATTCCTTCAAAATACTTACGCGTTCCACAAGACTTTCGTTTCTACACATCTCCAAGTCTAGAGGTTGAATGGAAAGATCAAGTAGCGAATCGCCAAACAGGGCTAGGAGATGCGGCGATTCAAGGTGGACTGTCCTCAGCATTCGGTGTTCCGGTCAAAGGAATTGCCAATATGCAGCCATATGATGAAGCGGGAGCAGATGTATCAGATATTCTGCTAACACACCCTAAAAACATCATTGTTGGTTTCTCTCGCAATATCCGAATTGAAGTAGAAAAGGATATTCGTAGCCGTAAATTTATTATTGTTCTCACTGCAAAGCTCGACAGCAAATTTGAGGAAGAGGACGCTGTAGCAAAAGTGATGAAAGTGAAAGAGTAGGTGACAACAGGCGATGTTCATTTCTGCTGAAGAATTACAAGCCTATTCTGTGTTTGATCGTGTGAAGAATCGTTCCGTAGAACGGCTAACTGCGGATATTGTCGAAGCTGAAGCTGCGGTATTCCAAATCGTCGGTCACGATTTTTCAAACGAAAAATATCAGCCTCTACCTGAAAAAGCAAGAATCGCCTTATTAAAAATGGCACAGTACTTTGCCATGCTAAATGATGATGAATCCATGATCAAAGGCATGACATCTGAAAAAATGGGCGACTATTCATATGCAAAGGCTGCCAATCAAGTAAAGGGTAAGCCTAATGTGTACGCTCTTCTTACAGACTTTATTGAACCATCTACGGCAGCTGGAAGTGCCAGATGTAAGGTGAGATCATTATGAGTTATGATGCACTATTAACGGATCGCTGCGACCTTTTTCATCTTGAAGAGAAGCAGGCGGTGAAAAGTAAGTTTGGGATTCCGACAGGGGATTTACAAAAGGTGCTCTCTTATCCTGAGACACCACACGCCAAGAATCTAGCTTGCTATGTCATAGAGAAAAACCAATCCATTGTGCAAGAAGAACCAAACACAGTCATTTATCAATCCTATCTTGTTCATTTTCCAATGACGAGTGATATTCGACTGCATGACAAAATATTGTGGAATGGGATCTCACTCACATTACAACAACCGAAAATAGTGAAGAATCATCACATTGAAGTGATGGCCATCAGGAAGGAAAACCTATGAAAATCAAAGGACTTGACCGACTGCTAACAAATCTACAAGAGGCAATTGATGGCGGCTTACAAGCTGAGTATCAAGAGTGGTTATCCGAGATGGGCCTGCAATTTTTAGATATTGTACAAGATGAATTAATGAAGGAAAAGTCTGTGGATACGGGGCGTCTTCTACGATCTTTCCAAAAAGGGGATAAGGAAAATCATTTTCTCATCACACAGGGTGGTCTAACACTAGAGGTCGGGACTGCACTTGACTATGCATCCTATGTCAATGATGGACATGCGACCTCTTCTAATGGAGAGCGAAGATGGGTGCCTGGCAGGTGGATTGGGAATCGATTTGAATATGATCCGAATATGAGCACTGGGATGATGCTTGCATCTCAATGGATCGAAGGGACTGGCTATTGGGATCATGCTTTCATGCTATATGTGCAAATGTTTGAAAGCTCACTCGATCGAAAGCTTCAAAGCTATATAGATCGACATTTTGGGAGGTGATGGAATGAATCAAGAAGTCGGGGCAATCATGCATTATATTTACACACACTTTCCAGTGAAAATGTATGATCGTCTTTTGCCGGAGCGCTTTCAAGTTCCTTCTGTTTATGTACCGCCAGTGACCGTTATCAGCGGTCCAGATACGGTGTCTACCTTTATGAAATCATATTCGCTTCAAGTGAAAATATTTCATGTGGATACTGAACAGGCGCATGATGCGGCAGAAATGGTCGTCGATGCATTGCTTGCTGATCGTCAAATCATTCAGATGATCAGTGAAGACGGAGAAGTGCTTGATGATTATGTCCGCATAAAACGAGTGGAAACTAGAATCCTAGATCAAGGCGTGGCAGCGATTGTCCTGACATGGGATAGCAGCTATTGGTACAGCCGAGACAAACAACCGAGCCTTGAAGGTATCAACTTTTCAGATGGGGTGATCAAACGTGAGCAAGACTAAAAACGCACAGCTCGATCAAGCAGTTGGCGAAGAAAAAGAATTTGGCTTTTCATTTGAAGCCTTAAAAGAGCACAGTAAGGATCTTTTTGGAGTCAAACCAGAGATCCTTGAGGGTGCTCTTTTTTATATCAAACATCAACCAATTACAAAAACAGAAGCAAAGAAGCACATTGATGCTTTTTTGTCCAAGGAGGTTTAAAGGATGAACGGAGGCAACTTTATACCAGGTACAGAGAAAAAGCGTCCTGGCATTTACTTTAATTTTAAAACAACAGCAGAACAACGCATTACTTTAGGCGAAAGAGGTACGGTCGCACTCCCTATTGTTATGAGCTGGGGAGAACCTAAAACCTTTATTTCCGTTTCCGATATGGAAGATTTAAATAAAAAAGTGGGACTCAATATTGATGATCAATCACTTCTTCTTTTCCGTGAAGCGAAGAAAAAAGCACAAACAGTCTTGCTTTATCGTTTAAATGAAGGGGTACCTGCCAAAGCTGAAATCGGCGAAAAATTTGTCATTACGGCGAATTATGGTGGTCTTAAAGGAAATGAGATCACAATCCAAGTGGCTGAAAATGTCCTTGATAACACGAAGCGAGATGTCATCACTTATCTGGGAACAGACATCGTCGATAAACAGGTGATCACTGATGTAAAAGACCTTGTGAAGAACAAGTATGTTCAATTTTCTGGTGAAGGTGAAGCCGTCATCACAGCAGGTGTCACACTAAGCGGGGGGAAAAATGGTGTAGCGAGTGTTGCGGATTACACAGCTTTCTTAGAAGCGGCAGAAACGGAATACTTTGATGTCATTGCGCTTCCAGTCGATAACAGTGTGCAATTAAAAGCGACTTTTGCCTCGTTCATTCAGCGTTTGCGTGATCAGCAAGGACGTAAGGTGCAAGGGGTTGTCGCCAACTATGCTGCTGACTCAGAAGGCATCATCAACGTCACAAGTGGTGTTGTGTTAGAAGATGGTACAAAACTGACACCTGCACAAGTGACAGCATGGGTCGCAGGTGCAAGCGCAGGAGCGAACTTCAATCAATCACTGACATTTGTTGAGTACGAAGGAGCAGTCGATACGTTAGAACGCCATGACAATGATCAAGTAGAATACCGCCTATCACAAGGGGAATTCCTCTTTACTTTTGATGCGCGAGACCGTACGGTGAGCGTTGAAAAAGATATTAACTCCTTAACAAGCTTTACAGCTGAGAAAAATCAGCAAATGGCAAAAAACAAAATCATTCGTGTCCTAGATGCAATCAACAATGATCTCACATTTGAATTGAAAAATTTGATTAAATTACGCAAAGCCAATGGCACTGACATTCCAGCATCTGATGATGGAGTACAACTTGTGAAAACACTGATTACACAGTATCTCACACAGCTTCAAGATGGAAGCGGCATTACAGGCTTTAATTCAGAAACAGATATCGTCATAGGTCTTAATGAAGATCGTGATGGATTTATGATTGATCTAGCTGTTCAACCAGTAGACGCAGCAGAAAAATTCTATTTCAATGTGGAGGTGAAGTAAGATGGCTTTTAAAGCGCAAAATACAATTTCAGGTAAAGAAGGTCGTCTTTTCTTAGAAGGTGAGGAGCTTGCATTTATCAAAACCTTCGAAGCAAACGTGGAAAAAAATAAAGCAGAGGTAAACGTCATGGGCCGCCGAATGACTGGTCATAAAACTACGGGTGCCAACGGAACTGGAACGGCAACGTTCTATAAAGTCACATCACGATTCGTACAATTAATGCTCAATTATGTGAAAAAAGGGGAAGATCCTTATTTCACGATACAGGCTGTGCTGGATGATAAGTCAGCAGGCCGAGGCACAGAGCGTGTGACATTATTTGATGTCAACTTTGATTCAGCAAAAATTGCAGGACTGGATGTCGATTCAGAGGCACTTGAAGAAGAGGTTCCATTTACATTTGAAGACTTTGATCTGCCTGAGAAACTGAAGAATTCTTTCTAATGACCTTAGAAAAAGGCATTACGAATGACGTAAAATAGATGTTGTTTTTATTTTATTCAACAATATGGTATAATTTTTCATAGTTACAAAGTAGCTGCAAAAGAGTTGCTGTGTAACCTCAAAAAGTTTCTTAGAAATATGTTTACACGCAAATCACTTTGCATAAAATAAAAAGAAGCCAGGATGCGTCAACATCCCGGCAATGTACAATTTGGCCCTCAAGGGGCTGGCTTATCGTATAGGTTCTTTAGGTAGACTTTCCCTTTAACCTTCCACAGCTCAAGGGGAGTCTATTTTTTGTCTATATACGTCAACAGGGTAATGATAAATGACCCAAAAGCAAGCATTAACATCAGTGCTTGAAATGTTGACCTGAGCATCATCCCCCTTCCTATCGGGGATGAGCCAGACGCCCTTGAGCAAGCCGTTCGATTGTACGATTTATATTATACATGAAAAGATTGGAAGCACATTCAAAAATGGATGTGCTTTTTTGCATTCAAAAAAACAAAACAAAGGGAGTTTTTAAACATGAGCGAAAAACAAACATTTGATCTTTCATTCTTTATGCCAGGACAAACAGTAGAAGCGGAAGAAGTGAAAGTACCAATTTCTAAGCGTTTCATTGATAAAAAGGGAAATGTCATTCCATTTGTTTTCAAAGCGATCACAACTGAGCGCATTGATGAGTTAGAAAAAGAAACCACAACCTTTAAAAATATCAAAGGCAGAGGACGTGTGAAAGACTTAGACAGCCAGCGCTTCTATGCACGGATTGCCATTGAATCAACCATTTATCCAGATTTCCGCTCAAAGGAATTGAGAGAAGCTTACAGCACACAAGATCCAGTTGAAGTAGCAAAACGTGTACTGTCTGTCGGCGGAGAATACGCAAACTGGTTAAACAAAGCCATCGAAATCAACGGCTTCGAAGATGAAATTGAAGATCTAGAAGACGCAGCAAAAAACTAATAAAGGATGGGGATAAAGAAGCCGTGTTTATGTATTATGCGATGCACGAGCTTCACTACTCCCCATCAGAACTACTAGATTTATACGAAGCACCAAGACAATTCAAAGCATTCCTATTCGGACTCATTAGTTACAAACTAGAAGTACTAGAAAAAGAAGCGAGGAAAGGAGGGAAATAAACTGGCGAAACTCACTGCACGATTTGAATTAGAAGACCGCGTGTCGAAAAAGCTTTTACGCATTCAAAAACGGTTTAAAACATTTGAGAAACAACTAAAGCCATTTAGAAAACCTGTCAAAATCGGCTTGGAAATTGATGAAAAGAAGTTAAGAAACTTCAATTCATCTCTTCGCAAGATGTCCGTAGTATCCATGAGACTAGATGATGGAATTTATCGTGATCTAAAATCGTTAACAAATCAGCTGAACATGATACCGAAACAAATGGTCATAACCATTCAAGCAAAGGGATTAGATGTTATTAAATCCAGTATAGATCGCTTGAAACAAATAGAAACAAGTCCAACCCTGCTGACGTTCAAAATGAATGATCAGTTGTCAGGAAAAATGTCATCGATCAAAAAATCAATCCTTCAGCTCATGAACAGAACGTACTATATGAGATTAAATATGGTTGACCAAGCCACCGCTGCAATTCAACGAATCAAAAAGACACTCAAAAGCTTGACAATGTCTAAACACGAAATCAGAGTATCTGTTCAAGACAATGCAAAGAGTAAGTTGAAAAAACGAGATCAGACAGAGTCTGTTGTGAAAGAACAAAACATAAAAAAAGAGCCTGAGGCTCTTAGTCCGTCGGTTAAAAAGGATGAACCTAAACAAAGTTGGCTTCAGAGCCTTGCCAATAAAGGATTAAATGAAATTCAAAAATATGCAGGTGACGTTGCAGACAAAGTGAAAGAAAAATTGAGTCCTAGAAAGTTTTGGGATGAAAAGGCACTTCCTTGGGTTGAAAATAAAATAGAAGAGTACAAGCAAGATGTGATCGGAAGAATTAAAGAGAAAATTAAATTTAATCCTGAAAAAAAACTCGATCAATTGGTGAAGACTGGATTAGATCGACTCTTAGGTGCAAGTGAAAACAACAGTACCACTCCGGCGCCAACAACAGCGCCAACAACAGCGCCAACAACAGCGCCAACAACAGCGCCAACAACAGCGCCAACAACAGCGCCAACAACAGCGCCAACAAC
>NZ_JBFEFT010000012.1:0-92084 GCF_047229225.1 Bacillus sp. 179-C3.3 HS
CAATCACCGATAAACTATCGGCAGTTGGCTGTATAAAGGTGTTTTTGATCCCTGTCTCAAAAACGGGGGTCAGTCCCTCTTAGCTGCAAGCTTTTTATTTGCGTTTTCTGCCAAGACCCATGGCATTCTCCATTTTTTTCAGCATTTTGTTTGCTGTGCGGTTCGCTTTTTCAGCACCTTCATCTAATATACGGTCTAGTTCATCTGATTCAATGAGCTCATTGTAGCGGTCTTGTATTGGTTTCAATGCATCAATGACTACGTTCGCAAGGTCACCTTTGAACTCACCGTACCCCTTGCCTTCATACTTTCGTTCAAGCTCTGCAATTGATATGTTTCCTAATACAGAATAGATGGTTAGGAGATTGGCAATCCCAGGTTTATTTTCTTTGTCATATTTTACGATTCCTTCAGAATCAGTAACAGCACTTTTGATTTTCTTTTCAAGCTGTTTCGGCTCATCTAATAAGGTAATAAAAGATTTTTGGTTTGGATCGGATTTACTCATTTTTTTCGTTGGATCAGTTAAAGACATAATCCGAGCGCCTTCTTTTGGAATTTTTACTTCCGGCACTGTAAAGATGTCGTTATACTTTCGGTTAAAACGCTCAGCGAGTGTTCTAGTTAACTCAAGATGTTGCTTTTGATCCTCACCGACAGGCACTAAATCGGTGCCATATAATAAGATATCACCCGCCATTAATGGGGGATAGGTTAATAATCCCGAAACGACCGCTTCTTTCCCAGCAGACTTGTCCTTAAATTGAGTCATTCTTTCTAATTCCCCAATGTAAGCAACACATTGGAGCATCCATCCTGCTTGGGCGTGTGCAGGTACCTCTGATTGGATGAACAATGTCGCCTTCTCTGGATCAAGACCTACGGCCAAATAAAGAGCCGCTAAGCTTCTAATATTTTGGCGAAGCGCCAATCGGTCTTGACTCACTGTAATCGCATGCTGATCGACGACACAGAAATAGCCATGATAATCATGTTGCAGGTCAACAAATTGCTTCATTGCCCCAATATAGTTCCCCAATGTCACAGAACCACTAGGCTGAATGCCTGAGAAAATTGTCTTTTTTGTCATATGAAACCCTCTTTTCTTCAATATAAAAAGGCCCACCCATCACTTTTCAACAGAAAAGGGACGAATGAACCGTGGTACCACCCTTGTTATTTCAATAAGAAATCACTCAAGACGTTGATATCGGAGACTACTCCGTCTAAGCCTACTTGCTCTATCAAGTGTTCGGTTAGCTGCTCCAAAGCCCATTCCATAACTCTCATTACCTGCTCACACCAACCGCAGGCTCTCTGACAAATAGAGATGATATGTACTCTTCTTCTTCATCGCAATCATATGATTTAACCCATTATAATGAAGTGGAATTAAAATGTCAAAAACTAAAGATAATAAACAAAAAGTAAAATAAACATTTCAATCAGTAAAGATAAACCTATCAATTTTAAGGTTGAGAAATTGTTCTGAAATGACGATGACCATTGTTGATTGACATCCTCATCATTCAAATCTCTCTGCTTATTTAAAGTTTGGAATACTTTTTGAAAGCTATACGTGATTCGGTCAAAAAAACCACTTTTGATCGTGATTAACGATAGCCAAACGAGTAAAATGCCAGCAGCGACATAAAAAGTCATGTTAATCATACTTAACAATGATATGTGTCTATAAAAAATGAACGATAAAATGAAAACAAGACAATTAGAACTAAGAAAAAGGATAAAAAATTTGATCTCAATCACTCCTATGCATTAAAACTTTACTGTACTAAAATAGCAATAAATGCATTTAATTCGAGAATTTCACTATATAAGAAAAGCTAAACAGCTAAAAAAGTCAACTTTTTTAATAGATGTCCCGATAACAGTTTACAATGAATCATTAAAATTGCCAATTGTATAGACATGATCACCTTTTGATTAGGTATTTAAGCTTACAAAATGACTGATATTCACCGTGTTATTTCAAATTTTATGTAAAATCAATTGGGAATTAAGGCCATATGAAAATTTTCTTAAAAAAATGAATGCACAATTACTTATTTGCTAGTATAATAGTTCCTGTAGTTCATTTATGAAGGGGAGGTTAACAACTAGATGAAAAAGTCTAAATTTTCACTGCTTTTAGTTTTTTTAATCGTGCTGTCTGTTTTCGTATCTGCATGTTCAGGTCAAAATAGTGACAAAGGCACTGCATCTAAAAACGCCAAACAAGAGGCGACAATCTTAGAATCACAGGAAATGCCTGCAATGGATACAATCCAAGCAAGTGACACCATTAGTTTTACAACAATGAATAACGTGTTTGAAGGTTTGTATCGTTTTAACGATAAAGAAGAATTAGTACCTGGTATGGCTGATGGGGATCCAGTGACTAATGAAGACAAAACAGTCTATAACATTAAGCTGAAAGATGCTAAATGGTCTAATGGGGATCAAGTGAAAGCACAGGATTTCGTTTATGCTTGGCAACGTGCTTTAGATCCAGATCAAAAGTCTGAATATGGTCCTTATATGATGGTAGGTAAGATTAAAAATGCCGATAAGGTTTATAATAAAGAAGTAAAACCAGAAGAGCTTGGAATTAAAGCGGTTAGTGATAAGGAATTGGAAATTACACTTGAAAAACCACTTCCATATTTCCAATCACTTCTTTCATTCCCGACTTTCTATCCAGTAAATGAAAAGTTTGTAAAAGAACAAGGTAAAAAATATGCAAAAACTGCAAAAAACCTTGTATACAATGGTCCATTTGAACTTTCTGATTGGGCTGGCCCGCAAGCAACAACATGGGAATACAAAAAGAATGAAAATTATTGGGATAAACAAAACGTTGCAATGGAAAAACTGACGTTTAAAGTATCAAAAGATCCACAAGCAGCTGCAAACGCATTTGAAGCTGGAGAAGCGGATGTTACACCGAAACTATCGACTCCTGCCATCATCTCTCAATATGAAGGTGATAAGCGAATGAAAAGAATCCTAGAGCCGACAGTATTCTGGTTAAAAATGAATCAAGGGAATCCTTCTTTAAAGAATGAAAACATTCGTCGTGCAATTGCAACAGCGATTGATAAAGAGGCGTTTGTAAATGATGTATTGCAAAACGGTTCTATTGCTGCATACTATCAAATTCCAAAAGAATTTGTACAAGATGAAAACGGAAAAGATTTCCGTGAAGGTATGCCTAAGTACTTAGAAACAAACAAAAAAGAAGCGAAAAAACTTTTTGAAAAAGGCTTAAAAGAATTAGGTACTTCTAAAATCACGCTAAACTATTTAGGAGACGATTCTGAAACAGCTAAGACAATTGGTTCTTTCGTAAAAGATCAACTTGAGAAATCATTGCCAGGTTTAGAGATCAACATGCAAAGTGTTCCTTTCGCTACTCGTATTGATCGAGATAAGAAAGAAGATTACGACCTGCAAATGGCTGGTTGGGGACCAGACTACCTAGATCCAATCACATTCTCTGACTTGTTTATTACGGACGGTGGAAACAACAAGATGGGTTACTCTAACAAGAAGTATGATCAGTTGTTAGAAGATGCATCTGGTAAATTAGCAGCTCAGCCTGAAGAACGTTGGAAAACGTTACAAGAAGCTGAGAAAGTATTACTTGAAGAAGATGCAGGACTTTCACCAATTTATCAAAGAGCGGCCAACTATCTGATTAATGATAACCTTAAAGGATTTGTCATCCATAAAGTTGGACCAGAATTCAGCTATAAATGGTTGAAAATTGAAGGATAAGTAACAATTTTATAGAAAAGAGAGTGTATTCTCTGAATATACTCTCTTTTTCACTG
The DNA here is from genome assembly GCF_047229225.1 of Bacillus sp. 179-C3.3 HS. Classification (NCBI taxonomy): domain Bacteria; kingdom Bacillati; phylum Bacillota; class Bacilli; order Caryophanales; family Bacillaceae; genus Bacillus; species Bacillus sp. 179-C3.3 HS. The sequence continues at coordinate 3,834 of NZ_JBFEFT010000012.1, forward strand.
AAAGAAATGTGTCGAAAAATACGGAAAAAACAGTTTAACAGGAGGTGCAAGTATGCTGAAATACTTAATTAGACGGGTTGGCTATATGGTGATCACCCTCTTTATTATTGTTTCAATTACATTTTTCTTAATGAAACTTATTCCAGGTTCTCCGTTTGTGAATGCACAAAAGTTATCAGAAGCGCAACAAGCCGTACTTAATGCCAAATATGGGCTTGATCAGCCGATACCAGTTCAATACTTTCAATACATGAAGAATACATTTACTGGGGACTTAGGTGTTTCATTCCAATTCAACAATACCTCCGTAACAGAACTTCTCTCATATCGAGTAGGACCATCTGCTGTCCTAGGAATCCAAGCGATTATTTTAGGAGCGATTGTTGGTATTTTCTTGGGAGTAATTGGTGCTTTAAGGCAGAACACGTGGGTGGACTATTCAGCTACTTTCTTAGCAGTCATTGGGAAGTCTATTCCGAGCTTTGTATTTGCTGGATTACTTCAGTACTACATTGCTGTAAAACTGGGGCTTTTACCAACCCAATTTTGGAATGGATTTGAATATACCATCTTACCTACGATTGCTTTAGCGATGTTCCCAATATCCATTTGTGCTCGTTTTATGAGAACAGAAATGGTCGAAGTGCTTGAGACAGATTATATTTTGCTTGCGAAAGCAAAAGGAGCAGGTTATTTTGAAATGGCATTTAAACATGCGATGAGAAATGCCTTGATCCCTGTTGTCACAGTACTTGGTCCATTAACTGTTAGTTTAATGACGGGCTCCCTCGTGATTGAAAAGATCTTTTCGATACCTGGAATTGGAGAGCAGTTTGTAAAAGCAATTACCGTTAATGACTATCCAGTAATTATGGGTACGACCATCTTATTTGCCGTTCTATTTGTTGTCGTTGTCTTTATCGTGGATATTCTCTATGGAATTATTGACCCAAGAATTCGTGTAGCGGGAGGGAACAAATAATGAAGCAGCACGATGAAAATATTGATAAAAGTCTATTTGAGCCCGCTGGTGTCGATTCATTCTCTTCTGAAAAAATTGAAAAACCGAGCTTGAATTATTGGCAAGATGCATGGCTTCGAATTAAAAAGAATAAAGGTGCCATTGTGAGTATGGTCATTTTGGTTTTGATTATATTAATGGCCATCGTGGGACCACTCATTAGTGGGAAAGACTTTAGCACTCAAACAACATCCGATGCGAATTTACCACCAAGAATTCAAGGATTAGAGAACATTGGATTTTTACCATTTACCGGTGAGAGAACATTGAAAAACGGTACTGTTGTCAATCCATATGAACAAAAAGGGATTGATGAATACTACTGGTTCGGAACAGATAACCTTGGGCGTGACCTGTTTACACGTGTTTGGAAAGGCACCCAAATTTCACTACTTATTGCTGTTGTTGCAGCTGTAATTGATTTAATTATTGGTGTTGCTTATGGTGCTATTTCTGGTTATTTCGGTGGGAAAATCGATAATGTCATGCAACGTATTTTAGAGATTTTAATGGGAATTCCAAACTTAATCGTTGTCATATTAATGATTCTCATTTTAAAGCCAGGGATTATTCCAATTATTATTGCCCTAAGTATTACCGGTTGGATCAGTATGGCGAGGGTTGTTCGAGCCCAAGTCATGAAGCTGAAAGAACAGGAATACGTACTCGCTGCAAGAACCTTGGGGTTAAGCAACTTTAAAATTATTTTCAAGCATATGTTGCCTAACTTAACAGGTGTGATGATTATTAATACAATGTTCACCATTCCTAGTGCCATCTTTTTCGAAGCCTTCTTGAGTTTCATTGGACTAGGTCTTCAAGAACCTCAAGCTTCACTAGGAACATTAATAGATGATGGATTTAAATCTATGATCGCGTTCCCATATCAGATGGTGTATCCAGCGATCGTCATTAGTGTGATCATGATCGTCTTCAACCTTGTTGCCGACGGTGTGAGAGATGCACTTGATCCGAAAATGAAAGATTAGTATGGGGTGGTGAGAATGATGAATAAACAAGAAACCATTTTAAAAGTAAATGACTTGAATATATCATTTCACACGTTCGCTGGTGAAGTGAAGGCGATACGCGGTGTGAATTTTGAATTAAAAAAAGGTGAGACACTAGCTATAGTTGGAGAGTCAGGATCAGGTAAATCAGTTACTTCAAAGTCCATCATGGGTCTTCTCCCTAAATCGAACTCACAAGTAAAAAAAGGAGAGATTTTGTTTCAAGGTCAAGACTTGACAAAACTTTCCGATAAGCAGATGCAAAAAGTACGAGGCAAAGATATCGCAATGGTCTTTCAAGATCCAATGACATCTTTGAATCCGACGATGACGATTGGGAAGCAAATTATTGAACCCATCTTAAAACATCAAAATAAGAGTAAAGAAGAGGCGAAGAAACGGGCACTTGAGCTTCTCGAACTTGTAGGAATTCCAAAGCCTGAACAAAGGTTCAAGCAATACCCTCATCAGTTTTCTGGAGGGATGAGACAAAGGGTAGTCGTCGCCATTGCGCTAGCGTGTAATCCGAAAATTTTAATTGCCGATGAGCCTACAACAGCATTAGATGTTACCATACAAGCACAGATCCTAGAACTTATGAAAGATCTACAAAAGAAGATTGACACATCGATCATTTTTATCACGCATGATCTAGGAGTTGTGGCAAATGTCGCAGATCGTGTTGCAGTCATGTATGGTGGACAAATTGTGGAAATTGGTACAGTGGATGAGATCTTCTATAATCCGAAACACCCGTACACTTGGGGATTGTTAAGCTCAATGCCAAGTCTTGATACAGATGAAGAAAAGTTATATGCAATTCCTGGAACGCCTCCAGATTTGCTCAATCCTCCAAAAGGGGATCCATTTGCTGCTCGAAATCAATATGCAATGAAAATTGATTTTGAACAACAGCCACCTTTTTATCAAGTGTCAGACACTCACTATGCAGCCACATGGTTATTACACCCAAATGCACCTAAAGTAGAGCCGCCTAAATCTATTCAACAAAGGATGGAACAATTTAAAGGGCAAAAAGGGGGGGCTAATGTTGAGTGAAAAAGATGTTATTTTAGAAGTGAAAAATCTAAAACAATATTTTAATATCGGTAAACCAAATGAAGTAAAAGCGGTCGATGACGTTAGCTTCGAGATTTATCGTGGTGAAACGTTGGGGCTTGTAGGAGAGTCTGGTTGCGGAAAATCAACAACTGGAAGATCAATTATTCGATTATATAATGCGACAGGTGGTCAGGTGATCTTTAATGGACAGAATATTCATGATAAAAAATCAACCGCTCAACTGAAAGAATTTAATCGGAAAATGCAAATGATTTTTCAAGATCCCTATGCCTCTCTTAACCCTAGAATGAAGGTCATTGACATCATCGCAGAGGGAATGGACATTCATGGGCTTGCGAAAACAAAGCAGGCACGGCAGGAGCGAGTGTACCAATTGCTTGAAACCGTTGGTCTGAACAAAGAGCATGCGAACAGATACCCACATGAGTTTTCAGGTGGTCAAAGACAGCGGATTGGGATTGCCCGTGCACTTGCGGTTGAGCCGGACTTCATTATTGCGGATGAACCAATCTCCGCTTTAGACGTGTCTATCCAAGCGCAGGTTGTGAACTTATTGAAAGAACTGCAAGAGGAAAAAGGATTAACGTATTTATTCATCGCGCATGATCTTTCCATGGTGAAATACATCAGTGACCGAATTGGCGTGATGTATTTTGGGAAATTGGTTGAGTTAGCACCAGCGAATGAATTGTATGAAAACCCGCTACACCCGTATACAAAATCATTACTGTCTGCGATTCCTCTTCCAGATCCAGATTATGAGCGTAATCGCAAACGAATGAAATATGATCCATCTGTTCATAAAGGGACGAACACGGAGTTTCGTGAAGTGAAACCAGGTCACTTTGTGAGTTGCACAGATGAGGAATTCAAAGAGATGCAAGCAAATGTATAAGAATGAAGAAGCACTGTCGTGAGTGCTTCTTTTTTTGTTTTACAAAAAAACAACTTCGTGGTAATTTTTAGACGGATTGTAAAGGTCAGGAGGAAATCATATGTCTAAATTAAAGGTCTTTCGTTATTCATTGCAACATGTTGTTATCGCCATGTTGCTGTCTTCAACAGCTTTTTTATCTAAACCAGATGGGTGGAAATGGATGCTAGTGTTTTGGGCGGTTATGAGCACAGTTTCTTTTTCCGCTGAGTATATGCTTTATCGGTACACAAAAAATCATGAAGAAGATGCCAAGCGCAAGTTGTATGGCATTTTTATCATGTTGCAAGGAGTTGTATCAGTGATCTTGTTTTTCAGTTTTCTCACATTGATGAATCGTTCGTTATAAAACTTTTTTGTTTTGTTAGAAAAAAAGTGAAACCACCGAAGACATTGATGCGTCTTACTAGTACAGGCGTTTAAATAGCAGGAAAACGGGAATATATAAGGAAGTGGTTCTTAACGATATCATAAGGAGCGGATCCATGAATTGGTATGAAAAGCTCAGTGAATACTTCCCGATAGAAGAAATGAAATCAAAAGAGCATATGGAAGCATTGCTAAAGGAAAGAAGCGATATTTACAATAAAGAAGAAGGCCCTCATCATGTGATGATGTACGCTGAATTTGATACGTTTATCTTTATTGATTATTTATTCGTTTCCAAAGACGCAAGAGGTCAAGGCCTTGGATCAAAGCTCATTCATCAGCTAAAAGAAAAAAAGAAACCAATATTGCTTGAGGTCGAGCCTGTAGATGAAGATGATGCAGATACTGCAAAACGCCTAAAGTTTTACCAAAGAGAACACTTCAAGCACGCGGAATCCATTGGGTATAAACGGAGATCACTTGCTACCAATGAAGTGAACCGAATGGAAATTCTGTATTGGTCACCTCTGACAGATGATGAAGAGGAGATGATGGAGGCCATGAAGAAAACATACGAAGGAATTCATACGTATAAAGACGAAAAATGGTATGGACAATCGTATGAAGATGTAGACGACGTGTTAAAGGTCATTGAAAATAAAAAACAAAAAAACATTTTCGATCATCTCGACTAAATGAGAATCGTAGACATCAAAAACAAGGTAAAATGATTGAAATTGTCTAGTTTTTGTCACAAAAATTGCAAGAAAACCTGTTCACACTTACTTTTTTATAGTATAATCACTATAAAGATTACTTATTTAGAACAATTTCAATTTAAGAATACAGATCAATATTCATTCTACACATTGAGGAGTGAAGATTTATGGTAACATTATACACATCACCAAGCTGTACATCATGTAGAAAAGCGAGAGCGTGGTTAGAAGAGCACAATATTCCATATCAAGAAAGAAACATTTTTTCTGAACCACTGACAATCGATGAAATCAAAGAAATTCTTCGAATGACTGAAGATGGTACAGATGAAATCATTTCAACACGTTCAAAAGTATTCCAAAAGCTAAATGTAAATGTTGAGACAATGCCACTTCAACAATTGTATAAACTCATCAACGAGCACCCAGGTCTTTTAAGACGCCCAATTATTTTGGACGAAAAAAGACTACAAGTTGGTTACAATGAGGATGAAATTAGACGTTTCCTTCCAAGAACGGTTCGTACGTTCCAACTCAAAGAAGCTCAGCGACTTGCAAACTAATGGAAAACCAAAAGCTGCCTAACGATTGGCAGCTTTTTTTATTTATGATCAGCTGTTTGTTCATAAAAGAGGCTGGCTAAAATGACAGTAGTGACTGTTAAGAATGGAAGAAGAAATTCAAGTGTTGTATGCTGCGTCATAAATGGATGTAATGTGATATCACGGACAATCATTTCTCCTCCAGTAAAGGCTAAAAGGGCACTTCCTCCGTACAAAAGAAATGGATATTTAGTAAATGCTGCATGAATGAGCTTACTCCCCCAAATAATAATAGGGACTGATATCATTAAGCCAATCGCTGTGAGCACAATATTTCCTTTTGCTGCACCTGCAACAGCGATCACATTATCAAGGGACATAAAGAGATCGGCAATCACAATTGTTTTGACAGCGCGCCAAAGGGAGCCACTGCTTTGAACACGAATCGATTCTTTCTTTTGTTCAATTAACAAGTGATATCCTATATAAAGGAGAAAGAGTCCACCGATCATTTGCAAATAGGGAATGGTCAATAAATAGACCGCAGCACCGGTCATTGTGATCCGCATGATGACGGCCAAAAGTGTGCCAATCCGAATGGCTTTATTTCGTTTGTCATGTGATAAGTTTCGACTGGCCATCGCAATGATTAAAGCGTTATCCCCGCCTAAAACTAAGTCGATGCCAATGATGATCAGTAAGGATATCAACCACTCTGTTTCCACCCATTTTCACCCCAATTCACTAAAGAGCTCGTACAATGATTATATGAGGGCAAAGCAAATATATGTTTCTGTAAGTTTTCTCTGCAAAAAATGCGTTTTTATTTCTTTTATTCATGTTTTATCATAAAATAGATGATCAAACATTTTCGATATATGCTTATAATGCTTGATTTTATAGGGGTTTATGGCTTTCAGAGTGCAAAAAAATCACAGAAAAATAACATTTCTTATTAAGATATTCCTAAATCAAGAAGTTTGCCGAAGGTCTCGCTTACTTTGTTGATGGAGTTCTCTTTCATTTTTTTTGTCACATGCGTATATACCTGCATTGTAGTTTTCATTTCACTATGTCCGACTCTCTCCATTATAGTTGGAATATCAACGCCAGCTTCCGTAAGCATACTAATGTGTGTATGTCTAAATATATGAGGTGTAGCCTTTTTTGTGATGTTTGTCATTGTTAGTATTCGATTCATTCTCGTGCCAATGTTCTGTGGCAAATAGGGATATCCGTTTTCATCACAAAAAAGAAAATTAGCATCATGATACTTTGATGAATCTATAGGCGATTCTAATCTTTGTTTGTTTTTCCTCTTAATTAAGGCTTTTAATAGCTCTAGTATTTTATCGTCTAAAGGGATAGTGCGTACTGATCCTGCTGTTTTTGGCGGAGTAAGAATGTATTTCTTTCTATTCCCTGTATCTGAATAAATTGTTTTCGTGATCCTAATTTCCTTTGTCTCAAACAATACATCATTGACTTTTAAAGCACACAATTCTCCTGACCTCATGCCTGTGAATGCCATTAAAAAAAATCTCTCTACATCCAATTCTAGTCCATACTTTTTTACAGCTTCCAAAAAATCCTCTAGTTCTGCATTTTCAAGGTACTTCTCATCTATACTGTTATTTTCTATGGCCTCCACTGTCAATCGTTGCTTTTGTATGGTTGCTCTTTTTACGGGGTTATCTTTCAAGAACTGTACTCTTACAGCATAATCAAATATCATACCAGCTGCGGCATGTACTCCTTTAAGTGTATTTAAAGAAAGTTCCTCAGATAATTCGTTTAACCCTTTTTGATAAAGCCTAGTTGTCAATTTAGCAATATTTAATTTAGCAAATTTCCTGTTAAGCATTTTAACTTCAGTTTTTCGGATTCTAAATGTATTATCTTTATTTCCAGATACTTTCATGTAATCTTCTAACCACTCGTTTGCAAGTTTATCAAAAGTCATCTTTTTTACAACAGATTCATCAATCCCGTCTTCTTCTAGTGCTGCTATAGCTTTCAGAACTCTTTGTTCTGCTTCTTTTTTAGTTTTACCTCGTCTGGTTATTTGTTTACGTTTACCGGTAACAGGATCAGGTGGGCCATCCCCGACAGCGAGCCATTTTTTACCCTTAACTAACTCTTTAAAATGCATTGTATTACCCCCTAGACAGTTTGTTAAAGTAAATTTTAAGTCTATGTTTAGCAAATTCACAAGTGACTTTAAAAGCATCGGCAATGATTTCAGAAGCTCTATCTTGGTCATTCGGCAGTCTTAAGTGATTCAACATGAAACTGGGTACGCAAAAGTGATATGCGAAATATCGTGCTTGTCTTTCATTGTACTCATTCCAGGTATCTGGCATTATTCTCAAATCGTTCTCATGTCTGAATATGTGACACAATTCATGAGCGAAGTCTAACCATTGATCATGTCTTGTTTTTCTGCTATCCAGAACAATTACATACCTATTAAGAGCGCGAAAACCAAAACTTTTTTGTGGGCTAAATCTAATGTTTATTCCCAAACACACGGCAATGTGTTCGAAATTAATTTGATATGAGTGTTCAATGTTAATACTTTTGTACAGATCTTCAATCCATTCCTCCAAATGACTTTTGACATACCCCATGTTGATTTGATCCCCTCCCAAATATCTATAGTTTTGCTTTGAATAAAGTATGGTCTTTCATGTAATTATAGGAGAATGTTGTCATATTCTATCTCGAAATACTGTTCAATAAGCTGCGGATTTTGATAAAGTGGGGAACGTTTGTTCTGTTTTTGTTTTTAAAAAATAGCCCGATGTTTCAGGGCCTTATTCAGCTTTTTTCCAATCAATGTCTTTAAAAAAGAAGATTGCTGTGAAACTTATTATGATGATCAACAGGACTATGCTTTCTCGTATATCGGGTCTGTAAAGGTATTGATGGTAAATCCAAAAGACAGCACCAATAATCAAAAAGAAAAACTGCAAGAAGAAACCAAACATTTCATCATACTCCTGTCCTGTATATAATCATCTAAACAAAGCCATTATTTGTATATATTAAATGATATTTCAATTTCAGGATAAAATCAATATAGCGAATGTATGTTCTTTTTATTTTTTAAAAAAGAGCCCTGTAAAAAAAGGGCTTTATTTAACTGGGATAGTGAATGAAACGTCTTTGTTCTTCATGTAGTCTTCTGTAGTAACATCGCCAAATTTCAGTTTGATTTCTTTAACACCTTTAACATCAATCTCTTTCCCATCTGGAGCTAGGAACTGAATGACACCATCTTGTTTAACTCCACCTTCTACTTCTCCACCAATAGAACCATCTGTCATAAAGAGGTTAGCTTCTATTTGCATGTCACCAATAACTGCTTTTCCTTGATCAGGGTAAAAATTTAGTACGCTATTAGTTGTATTTTCAATATTGATACCAACGTTTATTTTGTCTTTCATAATTTTAACATCGCCGAGGTTAACTTTCATACCAAGAACTTTAGTTTTTTTATTGCTAGCATCAATTTTTTTAGAGCCATCGCTCTTATTGCTGTTCTTTTTAGAATCAGATGATTCTTTTGTTTTCTCAGCACCAGTTGATACATCTTCTGTTGATCCGCATGCTGCAAGTGCAAGTGTTAAACCCAATGTCAAAAACAGTACTAATAATTTTTTCAAAACAAATTCCCCTTTAAAATAAAATTTATATAATGATCTTTCTCTCTATCTATAGATCAGCATACACAAAAAATATCATAGTCTATTATATGGATGGAATCAACATATTTTGAACATATTTACATATGAAAATATAATAGTTACTGTAAAAATTACAGTATTGCCTTCAATTGAACTGTCATTCAACTGTAAAAATTACAGTAGAGTCTACAATCATTTGTTTCTCAACTGAAGGGTTTACTGTAATTTTTACAGCAGAACCTTCAGCATTAATTAAACTAAACAAAACATATTAAATAAAATATAAACAAAACGTAATTATTTATTGTCTTTATTCTTTTTTAATTCCTCAAGAATGTACTCCAAGACATACTCCTGCATCTCAGGTGTAATTTTTCCGTCAGAAGCTGCAATGAATGTCTCAGGACTGTCTAATACCTTTAGTGCTTGATCCATTAAGTCACCCTTGTGAGGATCCAAAGAAGAGTTCAGCTCTTTCCCTGTAAGCAAATAATCAGTTGTTACTTCAAAAAATTCTGCTATCTTTATTAAAGTTTCATAATCAGGATTTCTAAAACCACGTTCATAATTGGATAAATTCTGATGTGGAATGTTTAATTTATCAGCAAGCGCTTTTTGTGTAAGTTTTCTAGCTTCTCTCAAAGCTCTTATTCGTGCTCCCAGAGCCATTTTTATTCCTCCAAGATATTCATACTTTCTACAAATTGTACAACATTCTTCGATATGAGTAAAAAAAATAAACGAAAAGTATATTTTTTATTGACATATACGATTCGAAGAATTAATATAGGGTTAACAGCAAGTTCTTCAATTCGTATACAAGGGGGTGCATCTATATGAAAGTAAACGAAAAGTTACGCAACATTCGTAAATCAAAGGGAATCACGCAAAAATTTGTAGCGAAAGAACTTAATGTTCCTATTGCTACCTACAACTCATATGAACTTGGCAGACGAAAGATTCATGTTGAATTGTTAAAAGATATTGCCGGTGTGTTAGACGAGCCAATTCAAAATTTTTTTGAGAATAAAATATACGATTCGAAGAATTTTGATGAAAAACCAAACACCGCATAGGAGGTAAAAAAATGTTCACGATGCAGTATGACGAAAAATTCATTGATGCTGTTGCCAACAAGATTGCCGATCGTGCAACAGAAATTTTGACTGAAAGACTATCATCGCTCAACGATCTTCCAAAGATCCTCACAAGAGAGGAAGCAATGAAGGTTTTACGATGCGGCCCAACTAAAATGGCTGAATTAATGGCTAGACCTGATTTCCCTGTGAACCATGAGTTTGGGAAAAAGATTCCTACCGCCATGTTATTTAAATGGATTGAGAACAACACAAGATGGGTTGAAGACAACACCAAGTATTTCAAGAAAGGAGTCATAGCATGAACGATTTACAACAGATTTTCAATTATCAAGATCATGAAATTCGAACCGTTTTAATAGATGGACAACCTTGGTTTGTTGCCAAAGACTTGTGCGAAGTCTTGGAAATCAAAAACAATCGTGATGCCCTTTCCCGACTTGATGAAGATGAAAAGGGAGTAGTTTTAACCGACACCCTTGGTGGAGCGCAAGAATTAGCAGCAGTAAATGAGCCGGGTCTATACGCTCTCATTTTAAGTAGCCGTAAACCAGAAGCGAAACAGTTCAAGCGTTGGATCACTCATGATGTCATTCCAACTATCAGGCAAACCGGCCAATATGGTGGACCAAAAGCTTTAACTGAAAGAGAGCAGAGAATAGAGTCTCTTAAACTCTTGTTAGAAACGTCACAACGACAGGATGAAATGTCTAAAAAAATCAGCACTCATGAAAAGAAAATCCTTGAATTGAACACCAAAGTGGATGAGCAGATCACACTTGATCATGGTGAACAAAGACGGGTTCAAAAAGCTGTCGCTACAAGGATTTACAGTTTCACGGATGACAAAAACGAGAGAAATCGACTTTTCAAAGAGCTGTATCGAGAGATTAAAGATCGCTTCGGTGTTTCAAGTTACAAAGATGTAAAACGCAAAGACATGCAAGTTGCTGTGAATTACATCGTTAACTGGGTGCCGCGCAGGGTTTCGTAGATCCTGCCTGTCCCTTCATTAATATTTTAACAACAAAAACTGAATAAAAAAGGATGAGAACAAATGGCGAACAGCCCTTATAATGTTGCCAATTTATGTAAGTGGATGCATATGAAGCGGAAGGAAATAGGTCTTTCACAATACTCAATGGGTCAACTACTTGGCGGGAGGGATCAGAAGTATGTTTCAAACATTGAAAACGGAATTGCGCCACTTACTCCTGAAATATGTATCCGGTGGTTTGAGATTTGCGGTGCCTATGAACATATTGATCTTGTACATTTCATATTCAAGCTTCACCCAATGGCAGCCGCACCAATTGATCCCGCCCTGAATAATTGTGCTCACAAAGCTTTGATTAATCTAGTTCAGGAAATGAAAGATGCACACAAGGCTACCAATGATCTTGCTGAATGGCTGAACAACACCCGCCCAGGAAAACATGAAGAGCTTCCAATGCAGGCAATCAAACAAATATACGATCTGACACAAGCAAACAAAACACTCATGTATTCAATGGCGCGAGAGTTTGGTTTGAAAATAACTGATCTGACTGAAAAATGGTCGAAAAAAGCTATTGTTGCAGAGGTAGCAATGCATAAACGACAGGAAAGGGAGACAGTTCTGGCATGATTGAAAAACAATTCTTTAGTGAAGATATTCCATTGGCCAAATCAAAAATTGAAAGCGTAAGAGAGCTTTTATACCTTACACACCAAGCACTTAAAGATGGCGATTATGAAGAAATGGCAAGCATGGCTGGAAGCATTAGAAATATCAGCGAGGATCTTGTGCGAATGAATAACAAGGGTCTTTTAATTAAAGCAGCTGAGGCAATACAGAAAAAACATGGTGTACGGCTTGAGGTTGTCACACGAACTGAAAGGACTGAAATCATTGAATATTGAGCATCCGATGGTAACGCAGATTAATAGCTTTGGTTATCCGAAAAGTCATTGGAAAGATGAAGTGGAGCGCGATGGTTATGAAGAGGAAGACGATGAAGACAAATAAAAAAACCCGCTTGGCATAGCGAGTTTTAAGGTGTACTGCTTCTGATTGGTTACAGACAGTATACCAAATATTTCACAAAAAAACAATGGAGGTATACATGATGATCAAATTATCAATTAAACGAAATGAGCTAGAAATAAACCTTGAGGCGGATGAACTGAACGAAGAAGAAACAATCACCGTAATGGCTGGAGTGGCAGGGATTATAACAGTTTCTGAATCTATTAAAAGTAAGGATGGGAACAGCTTCGCCGAATTCGATGCTATCGTCAAAGCACTTACTTCATCAAATGAAGAAGGTGATTCAAATGAGTAAATATCAAATCAGCTTCGACCACAGAAGAGAAGCGCAGGAGCGTTTGGAACAGGCAGGCGGATGGATCGACTACAAAAAAGGGCTAGCGGTGTTCTGTTTTCCGAGTGCTCAAGCAAAACAGAAATACATCCAGTTAGGACAGGCAGCATATCGCAGAAAGGTGGAAATGTAATGAATGGTTTAACCAATATTGATTACTCGAATTATTTGCCTCAAGCAAATACAGCACCTTCCGTCACAACAGAAGCAATGGTAAGCAGGCAGGCACAAGAGGTTCAAGCGGCGATGGTGATAGCGAAAAAATTTCCAAGAGACGTCTATGCTGCGTTTGAAAGAATTAAGAAAGCATGTGAAAGAAAGCTGTTGGCCGAGAGTGCCGTTTACGAATACCCAAGAGGCGGATCAAAGGTTTCAGGCCCCTCCATTCGTCTTGCGGAGGCACTAGCACAGAACTGGGGGAACATTGATTACGGAATCATGGAACTCGAACAAAAAGCCGGTGAATCGTCAGTGATGGCATATGCATGGGATCTTGAAACAAACACTCGTCAAACAAAAATTTTCACAGTTAAGCATGAGCGAAAGGCAAATGGAAAAATAAATAAACTTAATGATCCGAGAGATATTTATGAGCTTGTGGCTAATCAGGGCGCCCGCCGTGTCCGTGCTTGCATTCTCGGTGTTATACCAGGAGACATTGTTGATGCCGCAGTCGATATGTGCCAAAAAACGTTGATTAGTGGACATATAGAGCCATTGGAAGATCGACTCAGAAATGCTTTCTCTTTGTTTAAAAAAGAGTTTGGTGTCACTAAAGAAATGATTGAGGAATATGTCGGCAGTAATGTTGATGCTTTCACTGAACAAGACTTTTTGAAAATCGGAAGAATTTACACATCTTTACGCGATGGTATGGCAAAAAAGGAAGATTACTTCAATGTCAAAGTCAGCAGCGCCACCAAGTCAAAGGCAGAAGAAGAGTTCCAAAAACAAAAGGAACAAAAAGAAAGCAATAAAAAGGCGGGTGATCCTGTAAATGGGGATTCCGGTGATCAATCAAGATAACTATTACTCTAATGAGATTGATAAGGTCTACATGTCTAATTCTCAATATAAAAGTTTCTTAGAGTGTGAGGCGGCTACAATTGCAAAGATTAACGGAGAATGGCAGCCGCCGTCCTCCGAGGCTCTTCTCTTCGGCCAATATGTCCATGCATGGTTAGAAGGTGAAAAGGCATTCGATTCTTTCAAGATGAATACACCATCATTATTTACTCAAAAGGGCCAGCTGTACAAGCAATATCAATTGGCTGATCTCATGATTGAATCAATTCAAAATGATGATCTGTGTATGTTTGTTCTTCAAGGAGAAAAGGAAGTCATCGTAACTGCTGAATTGTTCGGTGTTCCGTGGAAAGGAAAACTCGATGTGTACAATCCCGCAGGTGGACGCTTTGCTGATCTTAAAACAACACGTTCCCTTCGTGAAAAAGTTTGGGATCAAGAACTAGGATATTGTTCATTTGTAGAGGCTTACGGATATATAGGACAAATGGCAATTTATGCAGAGTTAGAAAGGCAAATGTCTAAAAGGAATGAATGGCTTGAGCCTCTTATCGTTGCCATTTCAAAAGAAAATCCACCAGACAAAGCCGTTATCAATATAGACAATTCCAGAATGGAAGTCGAGCTTGAAGATATTGAGAAGCATATGGAGCGAATCATTCAAGTGAAACATGGCGGTGAGCCACCAAATCGGTGTGAAAGATGTAAGTATTGTCGTTCCACAAATCAACTGAACAGGATCATTCATTTTTCGGAGTTGATTAGTTGATGGAAAAGGATTTTTTCATAAAGGTCCCTATTCCTTATGCTTACTTGTCTTTATCGGAATCAAGCAAAGATCAAGCCAGTTTGTTTAGGTCATATGTAAAAGGCTTCATAGAGAGAAACGAAACTGGGCTTACTTATATCAAAATTAGCGGTATGTATGCCCTATGTAAGTTGAAAGGGCGTGAATAGATGAACTACCTAAAAGAAATAAACGGCTTCATGCGATGGCTTGAAACATCACCATTGAAGCCAGCCACTCAAGCAATGTGGTTTCATCTGATGGATTTAAACAACGGCTGCGGATGGAAAGATTGGTTCACGGTGCCAAACAGTCGTCTTTATTCGCGGTTAGGAGTCAGTGAAAAGACTATGATCGAGCATCGGAAAACCTTGATAGAACATGGTCGTATCGAATACAAGCCTAGAGGTACAGCAGCGGGCAGTTATCGCATCATCAGTTTAGAAAATACATCAAGCATTGCCCCTGTACCTGATGAAGAACCTGAAAAGCCAAAAAAGGAAAAAACAACACGACAGGAGGACAAGCCAATGAACCCATTTGAATTTTTCGAGAGTCATTTTGGAGGAACATTAAACTCCTTCAATGCTGATAAAATCGGTCAATTCATTGATGACCACGGGGAAGAAAAAGTTTTGCAGATCATGAAAGAAGCCGTTCAGAAGGATAGAAAATCAATCAATTGGGTGTCGGCGGTATTGTACAGACCAATCAACAAAGGAGGCAAGCAGGATGCCAAAGGCAACGCTGGACGAAGTGTTTCAAAGAATGAAGGCAAATCTAAAGTCACGCCAATCTTCGGTACAGGCCGTCACAGAAGAAAAGCATGAATGCAATGAGTGCAAGGACAAGGGAATTATCGTGTATCGGATTCACGAAGACACAGAAAAGCGAATGAAAGATGCAGGCAAACGCTTTGATCTTGCAGCTCATGAAATGGTTCGTGAAGATGATTTTTTAGCTGGTCGTGTGTGTTCTCCTCAAGAAGCAAAGCAATGGAAAACGACTTTTTCGCGCCAATGCCCTTGTGTTGCTGAAAGGGCAGCACGAAAAAAGCAAATAAAGCTGATGAGTGCCAGCAATATTTCAGATGGGTTCAGGAAACTAACTTTTAAAAACTTCTTACTTGAAAATAAGTCGGATGAGATTAAAGAACTGTATGACTGTGCCTTTGAATATGCTCAAAAATTTAAGGAGATCAGAGACACGAGACAAAACAGCATTGCCCTACTTGGTCAGTCAGGTGTAGGGAAAACACATCTCCTCACAAGCATTTCAAATGGATTCATAGAACGATTTAAATTGTCTGTTATGTATTTCCCTTATCTGGAGGGGATGACCGATTTACGAAAAGATTTTGATGAATTAGCAGCCAAGTTGGAGCTTTTAAAAAACGTAGATGTTTTGTTCATTGATGACCTATTCAAACCCAAAGCTGGTGCCCCTCAAGTGACACCGTGGCAGTTCACACAGATACAAGAGATCGTCAACTTCCGTTATTTGAATTACAAGCCGATCATGGTTTCATCTGAACTTGATTTAAACCAGCTCTTGGAGATTGATGAAGCATTTGCAACAAGAATCTATGAAATGGCAAAAGATTACACGGTCACTATTGAAAAGAATATAAAGCTGAATCATCGGCTAGAAGGAGCGGTTTAAAATGTGCAACACATGTAACGGCAAGAAAGTCATCATCAACACATACGGAGAAAACACATATATGGCGGGGTTTCACCCATGTCCAACATGTAACAATACAGGCAAGCGAAGTCTTCAAGGGTTTATTGACTTGGTAAATGAGAAGTTGGCCGAAGCTGAAGCACTAGAAGTGAAGACAGCATGAAGGCAATAGCAGCACTAATCACTATCGCTGTTACTGCTAGATTCAGAGAAAAGAAGGTCCTGCAATGGCTGCGGGATGACGGGAGGTAAGGGAATGCGAGAAATCAAGTTTAGAGGTAGTCCTATTGAAGATTACGCTGATCTTAAATGGTTTGAGGGAGGCATCTACTTAAATCAAGATGATCGACTTGCGTATATTAACACTGATTATAGCGGAGTTGTACCAGTACATTGGGATTCTGTGGGGCAATTCACCGGATTGAAAGATCGTAATGGTGTTGAGATTTATGAGGGAGATATTTATCACCAAGGAGATCCTGAAATCATTTACTTAGTCGTTTGGCATGATACTGGATTGCAAGGTAAACAGATTAGAAGTAGCAACTATGCGGGATTAAGTTATTGGAAAGACAGAATCGAAGTCATCGGCAACATTTATGAAAACCCGGAGCTATTAACAGAAAAATAATGGATCCTAGCATCACGAAATTACTAAAACGAACTGACCTAACTGAAACAGAAAAAGAAAAGCTCGTTGCCGAACTGAAAAAGCACTTCCAGCAACGGAAAGCGAGGATCAACAAACCATGTCCAATAAATACGGCGCACGTAAAACGGTAGTAGATGGCATCACCTTCGACAGTAAAGCCGAAGCCAAATACTATGAGCAGCTTAAATGGCTCAAGAAAGCCAAGCAGATAAAAGACTTTTCATTACAACCACGCTTTGTATTGCAAGAAGCATTCAAAAAGAACGACAAGACTTTTCGGAAGATTGAATATATTGCAGATTTCGAGATCACTAACCTTGATGGATCAAAAGAAGTAATTGATATCAAAGGCATGGAAACAAAGGAATTTGCCATCAAACGTAAGCTGTATGAACACAAATTTGATACGCCCCTAAAGGTTATCGCCTTTGATCGTTCGCTAGGTTTCATCGAGCTGGACAAACTCAAAAAACTGAAAAGAAAGGCGGGGAAATCCACTGTTAAACGTGCTAATAGCAGACGATCGTCCGTTGTGGGTGCAAGAGGAAGATAAGATTATGGCCTGTATGACACGTTGTAGAAAGTATAAGCATTGTGCCAGTCGTTTTGGTTCAGATTGTAAACGAATGGGCGGCGAAGAGATACCGAAGATCGGAGGGAAAAGACATGAGTGGAAAGACTAACAATCCATACACAGCTGGGCCAGTCATCGAGTGGAAGATGACAAAAGAAGAGCTAGAGGCATATCTAGCGAAGCACCCGATTGTGTATAGAGAAGAACTAAAACCGTCACCATCATACCAATTGGATAAATGGGCATAAAAAAACACCGAAGCCGTAGCTCCAGTGCTAATTAAATCTGACACTTTAATTATATCACATGGGGGCGGAGCGGATGAACCAACCAACAGAAATAAAAGATTTTGCTACAACTATTGATCAGAATTTAGAACCTGGGAAGGTCCGCATAATTGTAATTGACGGCAACGAAGGAACCGCCCATATTACTGACGCACCTGAACATGGAAAAACAATCATTCAAACTGCTAAAGGTCACTTTGCAAGAGTTGACCATGAAATAGGATACAAGATCAAATAATCGGAGGTTGAAAGATTATGAATCAGAAACTCAAAAAAGGCGACATGGTCGTTATGCATACATGCATTGAAGCGATATTGAGCGAAGGTAGAGTGTGGAAATGTGCAGATGATGAATTTAATCCAAGCGCACCTGCTGTTTTTCTAGAAGGTTTTTCAGGACACTTCGCCGCTGAATTTCTTCAAAAAGTGGACGTGCCAGCCATTGAAACAGAAATGGGCCTATACAACGAGATTCAGCGCTTAAAGCAAGAATTGAGAATCTCAAACAAAAAGAACGAACAGTATTTAAACGAGTGGAAAAAGGCTGAAACACAGGCGAACAGAGCAACTGAACAACTGGCCGATGTCACCATTGAATTGAAAAATTTACAGCGATCATTGCTAATGGAGGCGGGCAAATGATGAGTATACCAAAACACGTTGAACTGTCACAGGCCGTTAAAGCTTGCAAACATCAAGCGATTACAATTGAGGACATTGCTGTATATCTTGAAGTGCCGGAAAACGATGTGCCAATGCTGGTACGGGAAAGCAATGATCTTGTGATCGAGGGTAACGTGGTCATGGCAAAGCGTGCGCCACACTGGCCTGAAATCTTTATCATAGTCGTGTTCATTGGGATATTTATTGTTGCTGGGTTGATGCAATGAGAAGTATAGAGCTATTTGCAGGAATCGGAGGAATTGCGCTTGCTGCAGAATGGGCGGGCATTGAGACTGTCGCTTTCTGTGAGAGAGAACCTTATTGTCAAAAGCTATTGAATCAAAATTTTCCTGATGTTCCTGTCTTTGATGATGTATGTACCTTGAATAGACAACTTTTAGAAGATGAAGGAGTGATTGAACCTAATGGAACAATTGACATTATTTCAGGAGGATTCCCTTGCCAGCCTTACAGTATTGCCGGGAAGAAAAGAGGCACGGAAGATGACCGCGACCTCTGGCCAGAAATGTTTAGGATCATCAAAGAACTTAGACCCACTTGGGTTGTTGGTGAAAACGTTGCTAACTTCGCAAATATGGAACTCGAACGCACGTTACTTGACTTGGAAAGTGAAGGTTACAAAGTCGAAACGTTACTTGTACCGGCTGTCGCCGTCGATGCCCCGCACGAAAGAATGCGGACCTTCGTTGTGGCCCACTCCGAACGCCTGGGATGGGAAAAGAGGACCTCTAACGAAAGAAAGAGCAGAATCAGGAAACCATCAGATCTCTTTGGTAACTGCGGTGAAACTGTGGTTGACACCACTAGCGAGCGATGCAACCAAATGGAACAACATGACGGCGGAGGAAAGAAGAGAGAAGAAACAGTTCGCGAGGATTGGAAATGCAGTGTCAAGCCTAGAGGGGATGAGAGTAGGTGGGCAGCTGAACCCAACGTGGGTAGAGTGGCTCATGGGGTTCCCAATCGGGTGGACAGAATTAAAGGATTAGGAAACGCCGTTGTACCACAACAAATTTACCCAATCTTTAAAGCGATTGTGGATATATCAAATAGAGCCTAGCGGCTTAGGAGGAAACGGTATGAGTGAACATGTGTTAAAGGAATTTGAAACGCTTAGGGAAGCGGTTGAATTTATAAAAGACGAACTGAAAAAAACTGATGCTGAAAGAACAGAAGCAAGAGAAATCTCATTGAAAATTAATCCTGGTAGAGTATTAGAATCTATGGAGGAAGATAACTGGAACGATGAATTGTTTTTATTGTATTCGATTGATGACGGTCCTTTCTTCGTTTTTGGATCAGATTATGATATAGAACATTGGCTAGAAAGTGATGCTTGGGACAATTGGGGCTTGTGGGAACGTGACGATATTGAAGGATCACTCAATGAGGATGTAATGGTATGGAAGTTTCATAGAGATATTTGCAAGGAAAAATGGGAGATCCTTTACAGAAATTCAAAACCATTTATAAACGGCTGGTCAAGACAACGTAAAGAAATTGGATTTGAAGCAGTTCCATCATTCTCATTAAATTAAATTGAAAAGGGGCCAACTAAAATGAATCTTGAAAAAATGTTCGAAATGCAAGCGGAGTTAGATGATCGAATCATCCGAGAAAAAGGACTGGAAGGTCAAGACCTGCTGCCTAACACATATGTAGCACTCGTCACCGAACTAGGTGAATTTGCGAATGAAGGACGCTGGTTCAAGCATTGGAGTAATAAGAAAGAACCCAAAAGATTATTAACCACTGCTGGTGTAACACTGGAAAATGCTATTCACTTTAGATGCGAAAGTGATGATTGCGGTGAATATTCGAACAGAGAAGACTTTGAAAATTTGTTTGAGCCTGATTATGATGAGTGCCCTATTTGCAAAGCTGGAGGCGTGACAGCTTATCGTGAAGTTGAGCCTTTGCTAGAAGAATACTCGGACTGCATTCACTTCTTCTTATCAATTGCGATTAAAAAGGGATGGAAAGAAGAGTTAAGTGTATCAGAAGCGGCGATTGAGGAGTTCAAAGAAGAAGGGTTTGAAGGTGGACTTTCGGGATTGTACTTGGAAATGCAATGGAGCTTATTGAATTCTCGAATGTTCAAGGAGGAAGAAAAGAAAAAAGAACACTTCCGTGTAGCTTGGGGTTTGTTCTTGGCAATTGGAATCGTTGGTTTCGGCTTCACAGCTGAACAAATAGAACAAGCATACATGGACAAGAACGCCGTCAATCATAAGCGGCAGCAGGAGGGTTACTGATGACATACTTATTATTTTTGATTGACGACAGACTTGTAATTGATTTAAGAGAAACAGATAAAGATGGGTTGATTAAAGGTTATACAGGCAAGCCGGAATACTTTGAATCAAATGATGCATTTTATCAAAATTTAATCGGTTCAGTTAATTTAACCGACGAACAACTTATAAAGATTGGACTTGAGTATATAAACGGTGGCTTGTGCCATTACTGCGGAGAATCAGCAAACAAAGTACGTCCATCACCTTTTATGGGTGACATCTCAAGCATGTGTAAAGGATGCTGGGACGCGACAAGGCAGGAGTATGCAGCATCACATGATGAGCATATAGGGGAGTTTGAAGATTACCCTCACTGGAAGGAACAGGCCTAATGGATATTGTCATCAGATACGTTTTTAAGCACCGTGCAACTGGAAACATTGAAATCAAAATATATTCAATCAGCCAAATAGAAGAACGGTCAGTACAAAAGCTGTCGCCATGCTTCGATGAAACACAATACGAATTGATCTCTCGTGATCTGTGTGCAGATGAAGAGAAAGATGTCTTTGTAGGTGATTTAATCAAAGTTTCCCATTTTCTTGGTGACTATGTAGCGGTTGTGAAATTCGGAAAGTATGAACAGGATGGAAGCGGCAATGAGTACGAACCTTCAAAATGTGTAGGTTTTTATGCGGAAGCGGTAAACCCAAAAGCCACTGATGAAGACGGATTTGAAGTTGTACCTGACTATCTTGTTCAAAACTCAATGATTGAGCTTGATTACTATCAACGCATCGGAAATATCTATCAAAATACTGATCTTCTAAAGGAGGAAGCAGCTAATGGCTAAAACCGATCTAACATTAGAACTCGAAGATCAAATCCACTTGAAAACTTATAAAAACGGGGGCATGAAAAGCGAGTTCGGTTTGTTCGAGGTGACTATTGGTTTTAATGATGGCAGACCAGGTTATGAGCGAATTGATTACCTTACCTACGATACAAAGGGCATATGGAGAGCATTCGAGATCAAAGTGTCTCTTTCAGATTTTCGATCCAGTGCCAAAAAAAGCTTTGTCGGTCATTACAACTATTATGTGATCACAAAGGAGCTTTACGAAAAGGTAAAAGGCGAAATCCCTAATCATATTGGCGTTTACATCGGTTCTAATTGTGTAAAAAGAGCAAAACGCCAAGAGCTTACAGTAGATGATGATGTTCTAAAAGAGGCGTTCATGCGTGCAGGTGCTAGAGATGCTGACAAGCTGTATAGAGGTAATAGTCCTATGCAGCTTATGGAGGCTGAACGAAAAATGAAAAATATCAAAAGACAAAAGGATATAGCTCGTCAAGAACTGATAGAACTACAAGATAAACTCCGTAAGCGCTTCGGACGAAAATGGGAAGATGAGCTAGATAAGGAGGAAGCACAATGAAAACTAAAAAAATCAAACTAGAAATAGAAGAGATAATAAAATACCACCGCAGCATGATCATTGAGGTTCCAGAAGATTTTCCGAAAGATGTCTTAGATGATGTTCTTGATGAGGTTGAAAAGACAGCATCGAGTGGACTAGATGTGTCATATGCTCTTGAAAAGATTGAAGGGTTAAAGGTGTTGGAGCATGCAGATGATGACCTAAGAAGTCCGCACAGTGCAGAAATAGAGATATATGAAATGAGCGAAATGAGGGATGACAAATGAAAAAACTACTAATCACACTAACTATTTTTGCGGCTTATCTCAAGGAGGTAAATGTGGAATGAAAATCAAATTTGATAGATCAGAACTAGCGGCCATCAAGGACAACATTCTCTTTACAGAAATGAACGGGCACGATCTAAATGAAATCGAAAAAGGGATCTTAGCAAAGGTTGAAGCTGCTATGTATCCACAAGCGGAGGTAGCGGAATGACAGCAGAAGACTTGCACAGCTACTATTGCGAGGATTGCGAAGAGTGGACATATCTTGAAACATTAGAGCATCCGGGTGAGGTCCATTGTGCATATTGTGGGGTTGCTGATGTTAATATCAGCCCAGCCGATTATGAAAAACTCAAAGAATGGGTGAAGATATGTAATGAATCAGTATAGAGTGTATGACAACAGAACGGATGAAACACTGTTAAAATCTTCTAAACTGGATTGTATCTTTTTCATCCAATGTAACTATGACGAGGATGACGATGATTTTGAACACATTTTTTTAGAGCCAATTAAATAAGTCCAAGACGGAGAGCCTGCGGACACTGATCAACACCTTTTATGGGTGCTGGTTGGTGTCCGTTTTTTATTTGTCGGAAAGGAGAAGCACCATGAAAAAAGATAAACCGAAAAAACGACCGCAGGAGCTTACAGAAAGAGAGATACGTGAACTCATGGGGCAAAACATGCAAAGGCTGAAAAGAGCCAAAGGCGGGGCATACAAGCGTAAATAATGGGAGGGAATATAGATGACAGATCAAATGATTGCTTGGCAGGTAGAAGAATGGATTAGAGACTATGAATTTATGCTACGAGAGATCGACAGGCTCACAAGACTCCTGAATCGCGTTGAATTTACTGGAGGACAAAAACTAACGGCAACATACGGTGATGAAGCTGCAATGCCTAAAGGATCAGCAGGAATAAGCCAAGCTGAACTAAGACATCTTGACCGCAGAGAAAAGCGACTACTCAAATACCAAACTATTGTTATTTTCCTTAATAGTGCTTGGGACAATATGCAAGAAGAAAGACATCTTATCGTGTATGACTGCATGATGACTGGTATGAGTTACACCGCTATATCTGATCATCTTGAATGCTCAAGAGACACAATTAGAAAAATCAAAACTGAAATAATCGGCAACATCGTCAAAGAAGTCAAGAAAGTCAATTTTCTTCAACATTTGAAATCACTTAAAACCGCAGTGTAAACTTGAAGGCAGGACGGGGAGGCATAATTTCCCGCGTCACCACAAATTAATATATTTTCTCTTGCTCTTACGAGCTTGGGATTCGTTCGACAAATTTTGCATTTACCTCAACATTATCATTCATTTCCGATATTAATGTCGAGGAGTGAATGAAATTGAGTAAAAAGAAGAAAACCACTACTAATAATAAGCAAAAGAACGAACAATTAAAAGAATTAGAAGATGTGATCTACACATATCAAGAGAAAGACTTAATTTCTTATTTTAAAAAGATATTCATATATGGTAATAAGAAAGAGCATTATCAAAAGAACTTGTCTTTACTTCGCAGTCTAGATATGGATTCCATAGATTTTGCAATTGCTAGATTTACACATATGGATAATAGTTTAGATCCTGTTAGAAGAAATTTAATGGCAGTGATTCCTTTATTCGTTGCATATCTTACGGCTGTAATAAATGTTAATGTAATTAAATGGTTAGGCTTTTTGTTTGTTACCATATCGGTTCTAGTTGTATTAATGCAATTAAATAAAGACAGGAAGAATAGAATTATTACAGGTTACATGTTAAAAACATTTGAGCAAGTAAAGGCGAGAAAAGAGAAATTAGAGGAGAATATCAGTGAGTGATTTTAATAAATTATTTGGACAGTCAATTTTTCCGAAAAACAAATTTGCTTTAGATCTTCCTAAACCTGATTTAAGTCACATGGAAAAGGTTAGGGATCAACTAGTTTTACAAAATCAACAGAGGGAAGAAAAAGAAAAACAACAAGAGAGAGATGAGAAAGAGTATAGGGAACAAATGCTACTTCTGCTCGCTGGAATTGAAAAAAATACAGCAATATTAAAAGAAATTTCATTCCTTGTAAGGGAAAATAACAGTAAGCAGGAAGAGACTTTTGCTCTTCTTGTAGAAATGCTAGAAGTATTAAAAAGTACCAACCAAGAAGAAGCTTTAAGTAAATATAGAAAGATAATGAATAAGATCAGTAACTTTAACGGAGATACTGAAACGGTTAAAACGCTTTATAATGTTGGTTCAACAATATACAGTATGGTGAACACTCTAGTATAAATAAAGAAAATTCACTAGCTTAGCATCCTTACGGGTGCTTTTTTTGTTCCCTGTAAACTGCTTCCGGTGAAGAATCTCTATAAAAAGTATCGGCTTAAAGTTAGAGTGCGGCGGCAGTTTAGAGGAAATAAAAATCCCAAA
This sequence comes from Bacillus sp. 179-C3.3 HS, assembly GCF_047229225.1. NCBI lineage: Bacteria > Bacillati > Bacillota > Bacilli > Caryophanales > Bacillaceae > Bacillus > Bacillus sp. 179-C3.3 HS. The sequence continues at coordinate 28,734 of NZ_JBFEFT010000012.1, forward strand.
ACAACACGAATCATAAGGAGGCGGCAGGTGAATGTAGATGGAATCCAAGCACATTCAGGCGGAGAAAGATTACGTCAAAGGCATGAAATACAAGGACCTTGCCGAGAAATACGGGGTGTCGATCAACACCATAAAATCATGGAAAAAGCGGCATGGTTGGGAAAGGAAAAAGGGTGCACCCAAAGAAAAAAGTGTGCACACAAAAAAAGGTGGGCAACCTGGGAACAAAAACGCTGTAGGGAATAGCGGCGGTGCTCCTGCAAGAAACCAAAACGCAAAGACACATGGCTTTTACTCAAAGCACATGCCAGCTGAAGCGTTTGAGATCATGCAAGACATTCAGGAGTTTTCACCCGCTGATCTACTTTGGGAACAAATACAAATTCAATTTACAGCAATCGTAAGAGCACAAAAGATCATGTTTGTTGAAAGCAAAGACGAAATGATCAAAGAGTTGAAAAAAGCAAAGTACCTTTATCTCGAAGGTGACCTTGATGAAAAAGAAGTCGAGGAAGAGGAATACGAATTTCAGTTTGCATGGGATCGTCATGCTACTTTTCTAAATGCTCAATCAAGAGCGATGGGAGAGCTAAGAAGCTTGATAAAACAGTTTGACAACATAGCCCATGAGACAGACGAAAGGCGTCTTAAACTGGAGCAGATGCGTTTGAATATTGATAAAACAAAAGCCGAAGTCGAGAAACTGGAATTGGGTGATGTTGATCTAGTTCACATTGTTGATGATATAGGTGATGGCAATGGTTAGAATATCGGAAGTATTGGCACCAGCATTTCATGAGTTTTGGAGATATAGGAGAGCAAAAGAGCAACTTCATTATGTTCTAAAGGGTGGGCGTGCTTCTGGTAAATCGTACAGTGTGGGTCTTGGTGTGGTAACGGACATCATCGAATACCCTGTTTCTGCTCTAGTGCTTCGAAAAGTACAGAATACACTTGTTAAATCTGTTTTCGCACAGATAAAGCAAGCCACGGTTACTCTAGGCGTTTCACACTTGTTTAAGTTTGTTCCTTCTCGATTGGAGATCACATACAAGCCGAGAGGGAACAAGATTTACTTTGCTGGTGCTGATGATCCTGACAAACTCAAATCAATCAAAGATGCTGACTTCCCAATAGGTGTCATGTGGATAGAAGAGCTTGCAGAATTTAAGTCAGATGAAGAAATAAGCACCATTATGAACTCGGTTCTACGTGAAGAGCTAACACACAAAATAAAGCCGGATAATCCGCGCAAAAGATCAGGGAAATTCGATTATACGTTCTATTACACTTACAACCCGCCGAAAAGAAAACAAAATTGGGTTAACAAGAAGTATGAAACATCATTCCTTGCTGATAACACGTATATTCATCATTCAACATACCTAGACAACCCTCATCTATCAAAAGCATTTATCACGGAGGCAGAGAACACTAAAGCCAAAAATGAAAAAAAGTATAGATGGGAATATCTTGGTGAAGCAATCGGAACTGGAGTTGTACCATTTGATAATCTTCATATCAAGAAAGGCTGCATCACTCAAGATATGGTGATGGCTTTTGATAATATTCGACAAGGTGTTGACTTCGGTTATGGTCCAGATCCACTTGCTTTTGTCAGATGGCATTATGACAAGAAAAGAAACAAGGCTTATGCAATTGATGAATTATATGATCACAAGATTTCAAATAGAGAATTGGCGAAGTGGATTAAAACAAAAGGCTATGAAAGCAATGAGATAACAGCTGATAGTGCCGAGCCTAAGAGCATTGACGAGTTGAGAATGGAACACGGCATTAGAAGGGTTTCAGGAGCAAAAAAGGGGCCTGACTCGGTTCAATATGGTGAGGAATGGCTTGGTGATTTAGATGAAATAGTCATTGATCCATTGAGAACACCAAATCTAGCCCGTGAATTTGAGAACATTGATTATCAAACAGATAAAGACGGCAACCCTAAACCACGCCTTGAGGATAAAGAAAATCACTCTATTGATGCGACTCGATACGCATTTGAGCATGACATGAAACAATCTGGCGTAAGGGTGCTTACTTGATTAGAAAGGGGGAATGACCATGTACCCAACATCACCAACACACACAGAAGAGTTGATAAAAGTCATCGAAGACAGCGCAGAAACATCTGAAAAACTGCCTGATACAACCATACTTCAAAAGATGATTGATAAACATGCCGGAGAGCGTGACCAAATGCTTGAAGGTGTCGCGTATTATATGAATCAAGCAGACATCAAAAAGCGCAATAGATATTTCTATGAACAAGGTATCAAAAAAATTGATACAGAGAAGCCAAACAACCGCATATCTCACAACTGGCATAAGCTGCTTGTACAACAAAAGGTCCAGTATCTTCTTGGTAAGCCGATCACCTTTAATGCAGAGGACGAGACGTTTCTTTCTGTTGTGAACGAATTTATAGACGAAGATTTTGACGATTGCATGCAAGAATTGCTCAAGAACGCCAGTAATAAGGGTAAGGAGTGGCTTCATCCATTCGTTGATGAAGAAGGTAACTTTGATTATCTTCGGATTCCGGCAGAAGAAGTCATACCGGTTTACGATTCAACCAAAAAACGCAGCCTGCTTTATGCTATTCGTTATTATGATGTTAAAACCATTGATGATAAGATCACCCGCAAAGTGGAATTGTACACAGATGAACAGATTTACTACTACGTTGAAGACAACGGATCTTTAGTTTTAGACTTCGATTATGAAAACAACCCCGAAAGTCATTTCTACGACAAACGAGGGAAAGGGTATGGCTGGGGTAAGGTTCCAATGATCGAGTTTAAGAACAATGAAGAGGGTGTCAGTGACCTTATCTTCTATAAAGACTTGATCGACCAATACAATAACAACATTTCAAATAATGCTAATACGTTTGATGAAATGCAAGACTTGATCTATGTCTTGAAAAACTTCGCAGGGCAAGACTTGAGCGAATTTACAACGAATCTACGTCACTATAAAGCTGTGGAAGTGTCTGGTGAAGGCGGTTTAGAAATGAAGAGCGCTGAAATTCCAATGGATAGCGCAAATTCACATCTGGACAGGCTAGAAGAGAACATCTACCGTTTCGGACAGGGAGTCAACAACAATCCTGATAAAGTGGGGAATTCACCTACTAACGTTGCGATCAAAAATTTATATTCATTATTGGATTTAAAGGCGAATGAAGCAGAACGGAAATTCCGACCAGCTTTAAGCGTCTTTTTTTGGTTTTTCACTGAATACTTAAAGATGACAGGTCAAAAAGAATACGATCACACGCTTTTGCAGATGACGTTTAACCGATCTCGAATGACAAACGAGCTTGAACAGGTTCAAATGTCTAATCAAAGCACCGATTTAAGCCGAGAAACACGTCTTGCAAATCATCCGTGGGTTGATGATGTTGAAGCAGAATTGAAACGTATTGAAGCAGAGGAAGCAGACTACAGAAACAGCATGCCGCCGTTAACTGATATTGAAACAGAATCGGGCGGTGAAGAAGATGAACCAGAATGAGATTGATAAGCTGCTTGATGACATGATCACTGTGGATGCCAAGAAAATAGATGTCGTTTTTGCAAAGCGTTTGAAAGAAATTAATCAACAAATAGCCACTCTTTTTGCAAAGTACAGCAAAGATGGCACTCTTTCGATGGCTGATTTAAATAAATACAATCGTTTCTCAAAAGAAATGGAGCGCATCACAGAGGAATCTGGTAAAGCATTCAAAACGATTATTATCCTTGTAGAAGCGTTGGCAGCTAAACAGTTTCTAGAAAGCTATATGAGGTCAGCTTATCTATATGAGATCGAAGCAGCTGTAAACATGGGATATACGTTACCTACAGCGGCAATGATTCAGCAAGCTATTCTAAATCCGATAGCTGAATTAACCCTTTCGGCTATTTACAAGCGGCATCGTGATGATTATGTCCGTCAAATTCAAATATCCATTGCTCAAGGCATTCAAGCTGGTGAAGATTATGCAAGAATTGCAAAGCGTATTGAAAGAAACACAGAATTTGCACGAAAGAAAGCCCGTGACGTGGCGAGAACCGAAGTTCATAGGGTACAGGTATCAGCAAGAATGGAAAGCGCTGAAAAGGCTTCTAAACATGCCAATTTAGAAAAGGTGTGGAATTCAACGCTTGATCTAAAAACACGGGCAGGTCATAGAAAGCTAGACGGTAAGACTGCTAAAAATGGATTGTTCAAGTCTATTTATGGTGGTGTTGGTCCTGCACCTGGTCACATGAACAATGCCAAAGACGATATAAATTGCCGTTGCACTATCGCTTTTAAGGTAAATGGCAAAATGCCAGACACGAGAAGAGCGAGAAAAGGCGGTTCTGGAGCGGGGGAGGTTATTCCATACCAAACCTATGAAGAGTGGTACAAAACAATAAAAAAGGGTGATTAATATGATGAAAGATGATGGAATCAATTGGCGAGAAAAAGCAATTGATGCAACAGGGAAACTATCAACATATCTCCAAACAATCCGTATTTCAGGTCATTTACATGATGCAAAAATTCGTGAGGCCAAACTTCCAAACATTTTTGATAACGAAAAGGGGAAATAATTCATGAAAGAGAATGAACGTGTTAAATACCTTTTAGATATGCTAAATAGCGTAATTCAATACGGTGATCATGGTACTTATGACGAGATTGTCAGCGAGTTGAAGCAATCGCTATTTACCCATAAAGTGTTTGATACGGAGACTGCTGAAAAAATGGTTGCATTACAAGAAGAGTACAGAGCAAAAGACAATCATTCTAGTCAATTTAATGAATGGGGAAATATTGCTGCTAAACTATCAAACACATTTTCGGCAATAAAAAATAGGTGAACTTTAAAGCTGATTACATATGTGACAGCTTTTTTATTTTGTCCTGAGCATGACATAAAAAGGCTCTTTTTCTCATTCTAAAGGCTTGGAGCCAAACTAAGCGAAAATCCTGCGCGTGAGGTGGACACGCAAAAAAACATCAAAGGAGAGGTTGAAATGAGTTTAAAAGAATTACTTGGTGATGACCTGTTTTCTCAAGTCATTGAAAAAGCTGGAGATCAAAAGATTGATATTGTCAGCAACGGTCAATGGTTCCCGAAAGAGCGATTCGATGCAGTTAACAACGAGAAGAAGGAATTGAAAAGCCAGCTTGACGAGCGAGATCAACAGTTGAGCACACTGCAAAAGCAAGCAAAAGGAAATGAAGAGCTTCAAAACGCAATAGAACAGCTGCAAGAAGAAAATAAAAAGGCGTCTGAGGAATATCAACAAAAACTGGACAAACAAGCTTTTGACTTTGCTCTTGAAAGTGCTTTGCGTGATGCAAAGGCGAAAAACATCAAGGCTGTAAAAGCTAATTTAAACGTTGATGGGCTTAAATTATCTGATGATAAGGTCATTGGTCTTGATGAGCAGTTAAACGCTCTGAAAGAGAGCGACAGCTATCTATTTGTTACAGAGAATGACAATTCCCCAGGTTTAGCTGGAAGACAGCCTCATGGAACAGGGAATTCAGCGGCTAATTTGCCAACAGCTAAAAACCCATTCAGTCAGGACCATTTAAACCTAACTGAGCAGGGTCAAATTTTAAGCAGTGATCCAGAGCAAGCTAAAAAATTAATCATCCAAGCAGGCGGGAATCCTGCAATCTATGGATTATAAAGGAGAATTTAAATGGCAGTAACTAGAGTTCAGGATGTTATCATCCCGGAAATTTTTAATCAGTACACAATGAACAACACTGTTGAACAAACAGCAGTATATCGAAGTGGAATTATTCAGCCTGTACCGGGCCTAATTGTTCCGAATGGCGGAGATACAGTGAATATGCCTTTCTGGAATGACCTTGAAGGAGATCCAGAAGCTATTCAATCAGACTTTGCTTTAACTCCAGAGAAAATCAAATCAGGTAAAGACGTCGCCCGGGTATTTGAGTATGGAAAGGCTTGGAGTGCGGAAGATTTAGCAGGAGAGCTTGCAGGATCAGATCCAATGAGAGCAATTGGGGATCGTGTGAACTACTATTGGGATAGACAGTTTCAAAGAATGATCTTCCTTATGTTGGATGGTGTCTTTGGTAGCAACATCACTAATAACGAAGGTGATCTAGTATTAGATATTTCGAGCGGTGACGGGAAAAAGTACACAACTTACCTATTTGCTGGCGGTGCTGTTGGTTATGCTCCAGGAATGCCTAAAACACCAACGGAAACAGATCGAAACTCACTAAAAGGTGAGGACATTCTGATCAATCGTAAGAAGTTTATTATGCATCCACGTGGTTTCAAATGGACTGAAGCTGATGTTGCTAAAGAAATGCCTACGTTCAAAGAATTGGCAAGCGCAAAGAACTACGAACGTGTTTATGACAAAAAGAAAGTCCGAATTGTGAAGATTATTTCCAATGAAGGACCAGATGCAGCAGCTAAGTCTAAATTAAGCGGAGAAGTGATTCTTGATGCAGCTCAATTACTTGGGGATGCTAAAGGGAAATTCACTTCAATTGCAATGCATTCAGTAACGCATACAAATTTACAGAAACAAAACTTGATTGAGTTCATTCCTAACAACAGAGCTGATGTAGGTTTCGGAACATACCTTCAAAAATCTATTATTGTTGATGATTCACTTCCAGTGGAAGAGCCTATTCCTACGCCCTAATGCGCCCCAAAACCTACGGTTTACAAGCACAAGTAAATCTGTGACTGTCAATTGGGATGCCGTAGCTGGGGCGGATTCATACAATGTTTATCGGGGAGCAGACAAACGTCTTGATAAGAATGTAACCAAGCCTGAATACAGCACAGACGGTCTGACACCTGATACTAAGTTAACAATCAATGTCACTTCTGTTAATGAAAGCGGCGAATCTGCAATGTCAGAAATCGCAACTAAAACAGAAGCAGAAGGGGGCACTGAATAAATGGGGGCAACAACCTTTTGGCTCTTGGAACAAGAATTGAAAAGGCGTGCAAACATTGAAAAGGATGTTCAAGACGAACTGTCTTATGAAGAAATGACTGTTGAGCAGCTAAAGCAGGAAGCGAAAGATAAAGGAATAGCTGGGTATTACAACATGAAGCGTGAAACACTGCTTGAAAAATTGAAAGGGTGATCCAATGGACATCCAACAGATTAAAAGAATGATAGGAATGACCACAGATAAGCACGATGATTACTTGTCTGAGGTTGTTCCTATTTTTGTTGAATGGGCATCTGACTTTTGCAAGAACAAGTTTGATGCAGATGACCTGCCAGCGGGTGTAAAAATCTTTGTTGCGAAAGCTGTTGAATTTAACATGAAGCCAGCTGGTCTAGCAGGAAGAAGCATGGGTGATGTGTCGTACTCTTATGACACTGATTTTCCTGAAACGGTCACTAAGTACCTGTACCCGTATAGGAGGGCTTATTGGTGAGTTATGTATTTGAAGAATTCCCACATGAAATCACTTTTCAAGTGCTTGAAAAAGTGCCGGACGGTGGAGGTGGCTACACTGAAAAGTACGTGGATCACCTTACAATATCCGCAAGAGTGACAAGTGTTTCATCAGGAGAGTTTTATCAAGCTCAACAGCTGCAAAACCCAGTTGATCACAACGTGTATTTTGAATACAGGGAAGTCATCAAAAAGACCATGAGAATTAAATACCAAAATAAAATACTCACGCTGAAATCAGATCCTATTGATCAAGGCGGAGAAAATGAAATCATGTGTCTCAAATGCCAAGTGTCAGAGGTGCTCAATGGCTGAAGTTAGTGGCAGATGGGCGAAAAAAATGACTAAAACCATTGAGAAGTTTGAGCGCAGAGTCATAGATCGAGCAAAGCGAGTTGTCACAGAAACCGCAGAGCTGATTTACAGTCACGCTGTGATTAACTCACCAACAGCAATGATTGATGGTGGAAATCTTAAAAACTCTATTGAAATTGACTATAGAGACGAAGGGTTAAAAGCCATCATCACCGTTGGAGCCGATTACGCGATCTATGTTGAATACGGAACCGGTATTTATGCAGAGGAAGGCGGCGGCCGTCAAACACCATGGGTCTATTATGATGAAAAACTAGGCCGATGGGTGATGACAAGAGGTATGAGGGCGCAGCCGTTCTGGAATCCGGCAGTTGAAGAGGGAATGAGACATTTTGCCCGTGAATTGCAATAGAAAGGAGCTGCTTAAATGCGCTCAACATTGTGGCCATTACAGGCTGCCATATTCGAAAGGCTATCAATGGATAAGCGGTTAAATGAACGAGTAACAGGCGTTTTTGATGCTGTTTCCAAGGATGTTAAAAAGCCTTATGTCTCAATGGGTGATGATGATGTAGCCTTATTTGAGACTAAAACATCTGCCGGCGAAGTTGTGAATGTGGTTTTACACTGCTGGTCAGATTACAACGGAAAAAAAGAAGCACAACAGGTCATTGACCTTATGCTTCAAGCATTGACAAAAAGGCCCCTAGAAATAGAGGGCTTTTCTTTATGCCGTGAAGAGTTGCGAGGTATGCAGATCATCACAGACATAGACGGATATACAAGACACGGTATCTTGCGAATGAGATACACGATTAACAATTGAGAGGGTGGTTTGAATGGCAAACCTATTGAATGGTAAGGATGAAATCTATTTTGTTCAACCCATGAATGCAACAGAAGAAGAAGGCTTATTTGTTGCTTTCCAGACGGAAGGTTCTCACACAAAAGAGCAGGACACGCTGGACGAGAGCACAAAGTCAGGACGTATCGTTGGTTATGGAACAAAAAACGAAACTATTGAACTAACTTTCTTTGCGGCAGACGATGACCCAGGTCAAAAAGCAATTGAAGCAGCTTTTGACAACGAAGAGGCAGTACAGGTATGGAAAGTGAATCTCAACTTAAATAAAAACGGAAAACATGATTCTGAATATGGTCATGCAATCATTGAGAGTCTTGAAAAAAGTGCTCCACAAGATGGTTTTATTGAAGTATCTACATCTCTACCAATCTTAGGGAAAACACATAAAGACGAATTGGACGCTTTAGATCCAGCTTTTATTGCACAGATCAGATCTGCTGCTGGTGCTGATAGCTTTAAGCAGTTCGGCGAGCTTAATAAGAAAGTTGAGACACCCTAAGCAGCCCCGTAATCTATCGTTTACCGCCACGTCTGACAGTATTTCAGTAACGTGGGATGCGGTAGAAGGGGCGACTTCATACAACGTCTATAGAGGTGCAGATAAGCGCCTTGATAAAAACGTCACTGACACAAGTTATGTCGCAACAGGGATGAACCCTGATACGAAACTGACCATTAATGTGACAGCAGTTAACGAAGCGGGCGAGTCTCCAATGAGTGAAATCGTTACACAGACAGAACCGGCTTCAACAGGAGAATAACACTTGAAGGGCCTCTTATATTTGGAGGCTCTTTTCTATTACAAAAAACAAATCGGGGGTTTTTATAAATGGCTACTTTAACAATTGAAAATAAGGAATATACAGCAAGATGCGATTTTGCGTTTGATCGTACTGCTAATGAAAAATACACAACTAAAGAGGAAGAAAAAGCAGGCGGCACAATGAACATTTACATGGGCCTGCTGAATGAAGATGCTTTAATGCTTTCAGCATTCTGGGATTGTGCACTCTCTCATTTAAAAAGTGGTAAACCAACAGCAGAGCAAATTGAAGAAGCGATCATGAAAATCGTTGATGAAGATACAAAAGGTGATGCGGTGGATCACTTGATTAAAGAAGCATTCCAGACGCTTGAGAATGCAGGTTTTTTCAAAGGCAAGATCCGTCAGCAATGGACCATGATGGAGAAAATGGCGAAACCGAAGAAAGCGGCACCGAACGAAACACCAGAAATGGCAGCGAAGCGGATCGAGGACGAAGAGAACGGGAAGGAATACATGGAAATGCTGAAGCAAGCCCGCAAAGAGCGGACGGGATCGACTATCTCCAAGTCATAGAAGATGCTGCTCGTTGGATGGGTGTCTATGACAACGATCTCATTATGTCATGGACTCCAAACGAGTATAAACGCAAGCTCAAGGCGGCCAAACTGCGTGAGATTGATGACATAGAGCGAATGACAATAAATGCTATGTTTCATCGGTATGCAAATAATGCCAAAAAAGTTAAGCCGTCACAAATGTTTGACGCGCAAAAAGCTAGAGCTGATCTTGAACGTGATGTCACTGGAAATGGGTTCAAAAATCAAGTGAATGCCAAAAAGCTGAACGACCTTAACATCGAATTAAGGAACATACTTAAAAAACCAAAAGAAGAGGGGTGAGGGTTTGATCGAAAAATTAACAGCGGTAGTCGAGGCGCAAACACGTAAATTCAAACAGCAAATGGACAAAGTAAACGATATGATGCGCCGTATGCGTGACCATCACACTGTCGAAGTAGATGCTGAAATCGCTGATTTTCAAAGGCGTGTACGTGAGGCAGAGCAGCAGGTGGATAGTTTCTTGCGCCGTCACGAACGCAACCGGGTTGACCTAGATGCCGATGCAGATCCTTTAACTAGATCGGTTCGTATGGCGCGTCAAAAATTGAGAGAGATTCCACAACGCATTAATACCTTTTTTTATGGTAATAGTAATTCACTCTCAAGTTCAATAGCTCGTGCTAAAGCGGGGCTATCGTCAATTGCTCAAAGAGTAACAACGGTTATAGCCGGAAATCCTACTTCTTTAGGACGTGCTGTTGCTGTTGCCCGTGCTGCGTTATCTTCAATTAATACCAGAGTGACAACAATGATTGGGGGAAATGTTAGTAGCCTGAATTCATCTGTTGCTGTTGCTCAAGTAGCATTAGCGAGTATTCCTAACAGGGTTACAACCATCATTAATGCAAGCTCAACTTCTTTGATACGTTCAGTAACAATGGCAAGAGCAGCATTAGCGAGTCTTCCACAAACTGTTTTTGTAAGAATAGTGGATATTTGGGGAGGATTTGAAAAACGATTAGATAAATTTGAAAATGCAATGAATAGACTGGCAAAAATCACTAACTCTATTTCCACAGTTATGGGGAATGCTTTGCGTGGTGGTTTACTAGCTTTATTACCTGCCATAGCTCCAGCATTGGCTGGTGCTGTAGCTGTTCTTGGATCTCTTGGTCCAATGATTGGATCTGCTACAGGCGGTCTTATGGGGCTTGTTAGTGCGTTTTCTACTGCTGGTACTGGCGCTGTAGCATTTGGTGCATTGGCTGTAACATCCATTGGAAGTGTGATCAAAACAGGCCAAGACCTAGACAAATTACAAGCAAAACTTGATGATGCTACAAATGCTAAAGAACGCGCCAAAATCATGGAACAGATAAATGTTTTGCAGCAGTCGCTTGGAAAAGAAGAGAAGAAAGCTCTTGCTACCCTAGAAGATTTTAAAGACAACTGGCAAGAGATCGCGAGTATTACACAAAAGCCTATTCTTAAAACCTTTACCAATTCACTGACTACGTTTAAAACTGTACTGAATAGTTTAAGACCTATGTTCTTGAGTGTAGCAAATGGAGCGGTTACATTATCTAAAAACATGGATAATGCATTCAAGGCTCCTGATCTACAGAACTTCATTACATGGATGAACAATAATGCTGGTCAAGCATTTGTGACGTTTGGAAATATCGCAGGAAATGTCATGAGAACAGTCATGAATCTGATTGTTGCTTTTGGTCCGTTAGGAAATGACATGGCAGCTAGTATGGAAAAAGCAACAGCTTCATGGGCTAAGTGGGCAGCCGGATTAAGTTCATCCCAAAAGTTCCAAGACTTTATTGCTTATACACGAGAAAACGGACCGAAAATTTTACAGGTTATCACAAATTTTTCAGGTGCTTTACGCCGTCTATTTGCGGCATTTGCTCCAATGTCAGCAGACATGCTTACTTCATTAGTTGATATGACAGCTAGATTCAGAGAATGGGCGGGAACAGTTCAACACACCGAGGGATTTAAAAACTTCATTGCATATATCAAAGAAACAGGTCCTACTGTTTGGAGTACACTTGGTGAAATCTCCAAGACTATCATCAATTTACTGATCGGTATGGCCCCATTAGGAAAAACGATTTTAGAATCGGTTAATGGTTTTTTGAAATTTACCAACACAGCTATGCAGGCAAATCCAATCATCGGTCAGTTAATAGCCGGTTTCCTTTCAACTATTGGAGTAGTTCGCGCTTTAACTCCTTTAATTGTCTCTTTTTCTACACTGTTTTTGAAATGGCAAGATATAGTATCCATTGCCACTAGAGTTGGTTCAGCTATTAAAATGATTGGAACTGTGTTCGGTATTGTTTCAAAGGTTTTTATGGCGAATCCTATTTTGTTGGCAATTGCCGCAATTGGAACAGCTGTATTCCTTGTTATTAAATACTGGGAGCCAATTTCAAAGTTTTTCATTGATCTATGGAACAAAGTCTCTAACTTCACGAATAACGCTTGGAATGGAATAATGAGCTTCCTACAAGGTCTATGGGAGGGAATTAAGAAAGTAGCTTCTTCAGTATGGACGGGCATTGCGAATTTCTTTAAAACTACATTTGCAGCTCATCAAAAGGTTATAAAAACAGTTTGGGGAGCCATTAAAGGGTTTATTACTGGAGTTTGGAATGCTATTAAAAAGGTTGCAACTACTGTTTGGAACGGAATTAAATCATTCTTTGTAAATATGCTAAACACCCATAAAAAAATATTTACAACAGTCTGGAACGCGATTAAATCCGTTGTTTCTGGGGTTTGGAATGGCATTAAAAATATAGCATCATCAATCTGGAATGGAATTAAATCATTTTTCAGTGGAGTTTTATCCGGCATTAAATCCTTCTTTGTAAACAATTGGAACAACATTAAAAAGGTTACATCAACAGTTTTTAATGGCATAAAGAGCTTTATGTCTAGCATCTGGAATGGTATAAAAAACACTGTGAAAAATCTTGTTAGCGGCATTTTCAACACTGTTAAATCTATTTTTAACAACATGAAAAACGCTATTGGCAATGCGATGCGAGCTGTTAAAACAACAATCAGCAATATCTGGAATGGGGTTATGGGGTTCTTCAAAGGAATAAACCTTTTCAGCATAGGAAAAGACATCATTAATGGTTTAATCCGAGGTATTGGCGGTATGGCTGGAGCTATTAAAAACAAAGCAATGGAAATGGCTAAAGCTTTACCAGGTTGGATGAAGAAAGTTTTAGGAATTCACTCACCGTCCAGAGTAATGCGTGATCAGGTCGGATACCATGTGGGTACTGGTATGGCTGTCGGGATTAATAAATCTATGAATGTAGTTAAAGCTGCATCTGTAAATTCAGCTAAAACAGCACAAAAATCAGCGCAGGAAGAATTGAAAAAAGGTGATAAACGAATTAGCGCGGCAAGAAAAACGGCAGCTAAAAAATTAAGTGCTCAAGCTGCTGCTGCACGCAAAGCGGATGCGAAAAGGAAAACAGGCGTTGACAACAAAATCAGAGCTGTAGAAACCAAATTTGATACAGGTAAGATTAGTTCAAAAGCCTATATTAAGCAATTGAATGCGATCAAAAAGCAAAACAAGTTAACATCTACCCAAAATGCAAAGATTCAGCGGGAAATTTACAATGCTCAAAAAAAGTCGCAATCACAACAGAAGAAAAGTGCTCTTGAAGCACAGCGAAAAAAAGCGAAAGCGCAGCTTGCTTATCAAAAGAAAGTGTCACAAAAGATCGCAAATGCTGAAGTTAAATACGATACTAAGAAAATAAGCGGTCAGACTTACATTAAGCAGCTTGAAAACATTAAGAAAAAAGAGAAACTAACTGCTGATCAGCGTAATAAGATTCAACGGGAAATCTATGCAACGCAGAACAACCTGACTAGAGAAGCATTAAAAAAGAAAGAAAATGAGAAAAAAGCAGCTGAAAAGCTGAACAAAGATATTCTATCGGCCAATAACTCTTATCTATCTAAATTTAAGAGTATTAATGATAAATTGACCGATGACATCAAGAAGGCAAATGAAGAGTATAAGAATGCACTTAAAGATCGTACTGATTCCATTTACAACGCTATGGGATTGTTTGATAGTGTCACAACAGAAAAAGTCAGCGGGTCCAAGCTGTTAGATAACCTTCAAGCGCAAATTGATAAGATGAAAGGTTTTCAATCCGATCTATCTAAACTTTCAGGTAATGCACCGCAAGAATTTGTTGATGAGTTGAAGGGAATGGGTATTGGATCAGCAGATCAGATCAAGGCTATTGCTTCAATGTCAGCTCCAGAGTTAGATAAATACATCTCTCTATGGAAACAAAAGCATAGTATGGCAAGTGAACAAGCGACAAAAGAGCTTGCCGGACTCAAAAACGAAACAACTAAGAAGATTGCAGAATTGAGAACCGCCGCAAATTCTGAATTGAACAAATTGAAAAATGATTACATGAATAAAATCGCAGAATTAGCTGTAAATGTTAAGCAGTTGGGTTCACTGAAAAAGAGCGGAAATGCAATTGGTTATAACACGATGGCAGGAATTATTTCAGGTATGAAGAGCATGAAAGGTGAGCTTGCGAAAGAAGCCAATACTATTGCAGCCACCATTGAAAAAACAATTAAGAAGAAGCTCAAAATTCACTCTCCATCACGTTTAATGCGTGATCAAGTGGGTGTCATGGTGCCAGCTGGTATTGCTGTGGGGATTCAGCAAGGCGTTGGCACTGTAAGTAAAGCGATGAATGCCGTTACAGACGCAATGTACATCAAGCAAGAAGATTTAAACATCGCTTACGATACTTCTTTCTCAAGCAGTAATGTTGGAGCTGTTAAACATGATTTAAGTGCAGAGCTTCAAAACATAGAACTGCCTGAGCAAGTGATTGTTATTGAAATGGATAGCAAAAAGGTTGGTCAAGGTGTCGCGAAACCTGTTGAAAATGAGCAGAAGAGAGCTAACGCAAGGAGGACGAGGATCACATGATTAATTATCAACAACTTGTCCCCAATGAATGGAAGATCACTTTTAACGGAACCGACATATCACAATATTTCTACCTTAAAGAGACACCAAGCGGAAGGGGTGTTGTAGGTCGGGAAGTAAAAATAGATACGATAGGGAACCGCCCAGGCGGTTTTCTTCGTGGTACTAGATTACCTGTAAGAGTGATAACCCTAGAAGTGTTATTTGCATTCAGTAGTGAAAGAGAATTGAAGAAGAAACAAGAGGAATTGAACTATATTCTCCACACAGATGATGAAAAGCCCCTTGTTTTTTTCGATGAGCCAGACCGAACATATAATGCAATATTTGAGAGTTTGACAGAGGGTGAAACAAAGGGAGGTTTACAACATGCCACACTTACTTTTCTTTGTTCTGATCCAAAAAAATACGGATTAGCGGCGATTTATGAATTTGAAAGCGGATTGAGAACTTTTACAAATCCAAGTTTGGTAGCGATTGAACCACAAATCGAATGCATTTTTACGTCAGCAGCCACTTCATATGAGGTGGCTCTTTTACATTCTGATAAGAGTGTCAATAAAACTATTAAAGTTGTTTACAACTTTATTGAAGGTGACACTTTAGTGATTGACATTGCTAAACGGAAGATAATGAATAACGGAAAAGCAATCATGAATGGTTTGCAAATACAATCAGAATTTTATGATTTTCCTCCTAAAATTCCAGTTAAATTAAGGTTTAGCCATAAAAGTAGTATCAAATTTAATGAAGCTTATCTATAGAAAGGAGGTCCGTCATGGCTGAAATTTTCATTTTATCGCCAGAAGATGAACTTTTGGCTGTTCTGTCCAGTGACGGACAGGACTCATGCAATTTCTGGGATGCTAAATACAAAGAAGAACTCAATTTGGGTTCTTCTTTTTCTTTTATTGCGGATGCTTCACATCCAGATGCAAAGTATCTTTTCGAAGAGAATCAAGCGGTGTTTCGTGATAAGGACGGTGAATTGCGTGCGTTTGTTATAAAAGAGCTTGATGATTCAGACGATGGTGACGAGATTAATACACTCGTAACCTGTGAAGCTGCAATGATGGAACTTGCAGAAACGTTCATAAAAGAAAAGCGGCCAAAAGATAGAACAGCGCAATATGTTCTTGATCAAGTTTTTGAAAGAACACGATGGACCGCAGAAGTGACCGCCGAGCTAGGCTTGAATTCTACATCCTTTTATAAAATGAATGCACTTGAATGTCTAAGTGATGTTCTTGAAAAATGGGGCGGTGAGTTTAAAGACGTTGTAGAGTTTGACGGTAATACCATCACAAAACGCACAATCAAAGTATTACCGCGCAGAGGAAAAGACAGTGGCAAGCGGTTTGAAATTGACAAAGACACCGAAAGTATTAGACGTACTGTGATTAGCTATCCCAAAACGGCTTTGTATGGTTATGGAGCATCATTACAGACTACCAATGATGATGGAGAAGAAACAGGTGGCTATTCTCGTTTCATTGATTTTTCGGAAGTCGAATGGAAAAAAGAAACTGGTGATCCAGTAGACAAACCAAAGGGTCAAGAATGGGTAGGCGATCCAACGTTATTGGAAAAATACGGCCGTCTAAAAGATGGTGTATTAATTCATAGAGAAGATATTTTCAGTAATGAAGACATTGAAGATCCTGAAGAACTGTTGAAAGCTACTTATAATCATTTAATTGCAGTAGCATCAAAAACAGAAGTCAATTATGAGTTGTCGGTAAAGCTTCTTGAGGGTATAAAAGGCTATGAGCACGAGCATGTTGATCTAGGAGATACAACCATCGCTATAGACCGTAATTTTGCTATACCTATTGAAACATCACAACGTATTATCTCGATGGAATATGACATTACCGATCCTGAAAATACATGTGTTGTTGAGATAGGACAGTTCTTGTCAGCTTTACAGGGCGATGACCGAGTAAAACAGTTGCAAAAAGTTATTGATAATAACCGTGGCACATGGGAGCGGAAACCAGAAGCGGGCAACGTAACTGACAGCAGTTTCTTGAATACGAAGCCACCAACGCCAGCAAATATCAAAGCGGAAGGTTTGTACAAGACTATCTCACTTACATGGGATTACGACACTAGATCCTTTATAGCCGCATATGAAGTATATGCTTCACAAAATAAGGGATTTACACCTACAGCCGCACAGCTCATTTTTCGCGGAAAAACAGGTGGATGGCATCATCAAGACGGCGTGGAGGCTGATCAAGTTTGGTATTACCGATTGAGAGCCATTAATACACATGGAACGGCCAGTGATTGGTCAGATGAGTATGAAGCGAAAACCGTGAGAATTCTTACAGATGATATTATGTTCGGTGCAGTAACAGCTGATAAACTTGCTTCATTATCAGTGACGGCAGACAAACTGTATACGGATTTGGCTAACTCAAATATCTTACCAGGTTCATTGTTTAGGTCTAGTGATATAGCTGGACTAAACTCATCTTCATTAGCAGTAAATGAACAAGAGTACAATGAGGTTACGATCACAAAGACAAGAACGAATAACAAACTTTTTGGAGTTGTGACGGATTACCGTAAATCATTGAAGCTTGTTAACGGAGAAACGTATACTTTTTCAATAGAAGTTAAACGAGGAGATTTGAAGAATTTCAATTATTTGAATTTCCGTTATTACAACACACCTACTAATCACAAAAGCCATATTGTTAATACGCCATTTAGTGATATTTCAAATTTGCCATCAGATGAGTTTGTGCGATTAGACTGCACATTTACTTATACAGGCGATACGGCAAACAATTATTTTGTGCTTTTCGGGGCTTCTACAGAAAACGCTACGGATGCCGGTTCATTTGTCGTTAGGAAATGTCAGATCAGAATGGGTGAAACCATAAAAGAATGGTCACCAAGCCCATATGATGTAATGCTCACTGAAAAATCTGTGACAGCACTCCATGTGAATGATGCAGCAATTGGAACAGCTGCCATTCAAAACGCAGCAATCCAGAAAGCACATCTAGGAACAGCGATTATTGATACTGCTCACATTACAGATGGAGCCATTACAAATGCCAAAATAGCCAATCTATCTGCGGACAAAATCACAGCTGGCACGATTAAAGGTATCACGATAGAGGGTTCGCTTATTAGAGGAGCTAGGATTGAACCTATTTCGGGATCAACTGCATATGAATCGTTTATTGAAGCAGATCAAATTTATCAATATAGAAAAGTTATATATGATTTCACTGTAAAAAGATATGAAAAACTTACGATCAAATCCGGCTTAATTTCTCAAGAATATGGTAATAGAATTGGTGAGAATGAAACACAAGAACCGATTAGTACCGTTGATATAAAAAGAGGCGGAATCAATTTATTTGCAGAAGCAAACCCTAGAAACGAAAACATTTCACATAAGTTAAGGATAGAGACTAATCCAGGGGTTCCTAATGATTTAGGCGTTGGTAGTAGTGGTACTCATATGATCTTCTCTCAAAACGATGAAATGGTCTTGAAGGTTAGTGTTGATTTAAATCGTGGAGAACCAAATTTTTCATTTAATGGGTTGAAAACGGGACATGTGGCTTCTTTAAGATCTTATAGTGTTACAACACAAAAATCTTCTTCATTTTCATCAAAAGAGGATATAAGTTTTTTTGCAGAGGAATACCTTACGGTGAATGGTCGAATAAGAACTGATATATTTGGTAGAAATGGAATCAATATATCTGCTTCGAATGGTCGCGTTGCCATAGAAGGAAAAGCTGAAAAAGATGGTGGGATTTCTTTGGATGGAGGGGCATGGAACGGATCATTATTTCTTGGAAAAGATAACACGGGAAAGCGTGTCTGGTCAGAAGATATATACTGGAGGTTATACACACAGCCTGCCAATGTTTATATTACTCAATATGGAACATTGGGCCGTGTTGTTTCATCGGAAAAATACAAAATAAACATCGAAGAATATCCTGACGATAAGGCAGAAAATATTTTGAAATTGAAACCGAAAACATGGTTTGATAAACAAGTTGCTGAATCGTATGCAGAAATATTGGAATCTGGTAGTGAAGATGATGAAGATAGGCCATTTCTTGAAAGAGTGCCGGGTCTAATAGCCGAGGATCTTTATGAAGCGGGATTGAAGGAATATCTTTTCTGGAGTGATCCAGACGAGAACGGAGAAAGACAAATCGAAGGCGTTATGTATGACCGTTTGTACGCCTTATTAATTCCGATAGTTAAAGAATTGAAAGATAAGGTGAATGTTTTAGAAAATCAAATAAAAGGAATGGGGCATTAAATTGGAGCAAAAACAACAGCTGACAGAAAAAGAAGAGTTGCTTCTATACAAACATATGGCTTTATCAGAACAATTAACAAAAGCGCATTTGGAACTTGCAGAAGCTAGAGCACAATTCACTCTAAGTGATAATCAGAACAAAAAGCTTAAAGAGGAATTACTTAAATTAAAACAAAATGAGACAAACACAGACGCTGAATAGGCGTTTTTATTTTGCCTTCTTTAAGGGGGTGGACAAAGTGAGGAGTAGGTGAGTATGGTGGAAATGGATATAGCTCAATATTTGATGACACAAGGACCGTTTGCGGTTCTTTTTTGTTGGGTGTTGTTTTATGTACTCAATACAACCAAAGAGCGTGAGAACAAGCTAAACGAGCAAATTGACGCACAGAATGAAGTGTTAGCAAAATTCAGTGAGAAGTATGACGTTGTTATTGAAAAGTTAGATCGAATTGAAAGAAACCAAAAATAAACGAAATGGGGTATTTATATGAAAAACTTCGACAAAGGCACTGTTATACGCACGGTGCTTCTTTTAGTTGCTTTGATTAATCAGTTTTTAGTGATGTTTGGAAAGACACCATTACCATTAGATGAAGATTCAGTAAACAACCTAGCAGACGTATTATATGTTGCTGGATCAACACTTTTTACAACTGTTATGACGTTAATTACATGGTTCAAAAACAACTATGTGACATCTAAAGGGCAGAAGCAAAAAGAAGTCTTGAAACAAAAAGGATTAACAAAATAGAGCTGCCTTCGGGTGGCTTTTTGTATTCCATTAAACGAATGGAGAGAACGCAAATGAACTTTAAAAAATTAAGCAAGCTTGTTGATCTTCGGGGAAAAACGAAGAGTAAGGGGATTTATTCAAATGTAGGAGTAAATGCAAAAACGGATATTGCGGTACATCACAGTCTAACAAAATCGGGAAACAGTGCTGCTTTTGCAAACTATCATGTAGGAACAAACGGCTGGCCGGGTGTTGCTTATCATTTTGTAATACTGAAAGATGGAACTATTGAATGGAATCATGATCTGGGTATCAAATCTTATCATGTAGGAGATTCCAACCGTTTTGCAATAGGCATTTGTCTTGTAGGTGATTTCAGAAGCGAAAAACCAACAGCAGAACAGGAGACGAGTTTCCGCGATTTAGTAACAGCATTAAAAAAAGACATGCCTAATTATAAACGAACAAGGGGTCATAATGAGTTCCCGAACTATTCATGGAAAGCATGTCCTGTCTTTGATTATAAAGCTGTTTTATCTGGTACTGTAAAGAAGACAGCAGCAAAATCTGTGAAAGCAACACCTGTAAAGAGCACGACTACGCCAAAAACAAGTAGCTCTAAAAAAGCATATAGTTTACCATCTGGCATCATCAAAGTGACTAAGCCATTAACGAAAGGATCAGGCGTAAAAGCCTTACAAGAAGCTCTATCAGCAGTGTATTATTATCCTGATAAAGGGGCAAAAAACAATGGCATAGATGGTTATTATGGACCGAAAACAGCGAATGCGGTCAAGCGGTTCCAGTTGATGCATGGGCTTGTGGCTGATGGTATTTATGGTCCAAAGACAAAAGCAAAATTAGAAAAAGCGTTGAAATAAATAAGGCAGGCATTATGCCTGCTCGTTTTTTAAATCATTTTCAAGAAACTCTATATCTTTTTTGTATCTTTCAATTGTTTCTTCAATAGCTGCTTTAATTACCCTAGGATATCCTTTTTCTTCTTCTTGTGATTGTTCCTTTTTCAATTCCTTTAGATCTTCATGCAGCAACTTAATTGCATGTTTTTTTTGATCTTCATTCATATAATTATAGATTTTTCTCATTATAATCATCCCTTTTTAATAATTTATTTATACAAATAATGTCTAATTTGTTATATAATACCATGTGGGAAGGGTGGTGGTAAAATGAATAAGTTTATATCTAAATTACTTATTGTTTCTTTAGCAACTTTACTATTAGTATCAACCTTGTTGCCAACTGCATCAAGAGCCGCAACACCTAACAAAGAGCATGAGACTATTGCATCACAGCAGATTCAAGTGAAAATAAAGTCTTTAAAGGATTTATCGGATGAATCTGAAATAGAAGATTCTATAATTCAGACTAAAGGCTTTAGAGGATACTTAGTAAAAATAGCTGCTGAAGTGGTAGCTGATGGTATAAGGTATGGTGGGAAAGCGGTTAGTCTTATTTTAAAAAATGCAGATGGAAAAGCTGCGAAGGATTTTACAAAGAATTCTAATTTCATAGCCAAAAAGATTGAAGAGATTGCAAACATACCTGATGTAACTTCAAACATGATCAAGAAAAAATTGTATGCTGCATTAGAGCCGAAAATTGGCGGTGGGTCAGCGCAAGTTATTGCTGACGGTGTTTATTATGCAATTAACTTTTTCTTGTTTTAAAAATACAAATAATGAAAAGCCCTTACAGTTGAGGGGCTTTTTTTTGATAAACCTATTTACTATTGTAAACAGATATGTTATAATTAAAGTATAGAAAGGAGGTGCAGAAGTGGACGAGGTAAGAAACTGGATTCTTGCTACCGCAGGTATCGTTACCATCATAAAACATATTTACGACATATGGACGAAGGAAAACGAAAAGCGTAGCAAGAAAAAGAAAAAGCGCTCCCGCCGACCAAGCAGAAAGCGCTAATACAATCAAGACAAGGGGAGAAATCCCCTTGCTCCTTATATTATATCACGTCCACCATAGTATGAAAAACTACTTTAAACACTACGACACAGCAGATTTTGCGGTTATGATGATTTTAATTACTGGTATTGTTGTAATTGATTCAACAAATCAGAGTATGTCTGGAAAGATAGCGAATACTGTATTATTAGTAGCTGTTGTTTTCACCTTGTTAAAAGGATTAATTATGATGTGGAGAGAAAAGCGACATGAACGAAAATGAAAAAATTGAGTTTATTCAAAAGGAAGTTCTAACGACAGCAGAAGTCGGGGAAATACTCGGTGTAACTCGCCAACGATTAAGTGCTCTTGTGAATTCTGGAAAGCTCAAACCTGTAAAAAGGGTTGGTACCGTTGCACTGTTTTTGTTACAAAATGTACAAGCTCTCAAAAAAGAATTAGAAGAAGGGCGGAAAAAATACCGCCCTTATGATCAGACATAAAATCTCCATTCCTTTTTTTCTTTATCCCATTCAAGCTCTTTTCGAGATATTAGATTTTTAACTGCTTTCCGTATAGATGTTTCATCTTTGCCTGTTTTTATTTTAAGCTCTTCTATTGTTGGGTTTTTTCGGAACCGGCTCATATTATAAATGATTCGATAAATTTTTCTTTCGAGATCAGTCATTTAATCACCACCAAAAACATTTTATCAGAATGTTTGTTCGGTGTCTAAATGTGGTGTATAATTAGAATATACGGTTTGCCCGCGGAAACGGGATTTAAAAAATTCGTATATTTCAATGATTAACTTCTTCTTATTATTACTCACAATTTTGACTGTCTTGTGAAAGACAGTTATTTTTTTGTTATTTTGTTATCTTTTCTGAAAAGATAACACGAAAATAACAAAAGTTGCATTCAAATGCGAAAATGTATGATCTTATTTGATTTCAAAAGATGATTTAATTAGTTGTTTTCTTACGGAAAAGAAAGGTCTTAAAATTGCACGAAAACAATATATATCATAAAATAGACAGTACACAGCAATACGTCATTCTATAAAAGGTTAATATATAGACGGAACGGGTAAAGTGTAGTAAAGTACTGTTAATTGGGAGCTTGTATGTCCCTTCAACATCTTATATAGAAGGGAAGGTTGGCAAAATGGAAATCGAAAGAATAAACGAACATACAGTGAAATTTTATATTTCCTATGGTGATATTGAAGATCGCGGCTTTGACCGAGAAGAGATTTGGTATAATCGGGAGCGCAGTGAAGAGCTGTTCTGGGAAGTAATGGACGAAGTGCACGAAGAAGAAGAGTTTGCAGTTGAGGGACCACTTTGGATTCAAGTGCAGGCACTTGATAAAGGTCTTGAAATCGTCGTCACAAAAGCCCAACTTTCTAAAGATGGACAAAAGCTCGAATTGCCAATTCCAGAAGATAAAAAAGATCACACAGACGAAGAAAGTCTGGATGCACTGCTTGATGATTTTCATAAAGAAGAGCAGGACCAAGATGAAGTGAATGAGAAGGACAAAAAGCTTCAACTTCAATTCGTGTTGAAAATGGATGATTTTGAAGATGTAATTGCACTTTCTCAATTAAATATGCAGGATTTTACCACAAGTTTATATTCGTTTGAAAACCGTTATTATCTATATGTTGACTTCCACGAGGATTTGTCAGATGTGCAAGTGGAGAATCAGCTGAGCATACTGCTTGAATATGCACATGAATCAGTAGTCAGCATTCACAGACTGCAAGAATACGGTCAGCTGATTGTTGAAGGGAATGCCCTTGAAACGATTCAACAGCACTTCTCGTAAAAAATAAAAAGTCGATTTCTATAGAGGAATCGGCTTTTTTATCTGAATTCATATCTACACAAAGAGATCGGCAAGGAGAAAATGAAATGAGAAATTTAGTTAAAGTGCTATTCTTTCTTATGATTACAATAGGTGCTTATTTTATTGTTCAAATTTTTGCCGGTGATCTAGCGGTAAGTGTGCTCAGTTCCATTAGTGTTCTATTCACCTTATCCATTATATTCATCGGATTTGTCATCTTCTTAGAGAACCGAAATCCATCTCAAACGATTACGTGGCTTGTCCTTCTCGGCAGTTTCCCGTTATTCGGCTTTATGTTCTATATTTTCTTTGGACGTAATATTAAAAAGCGTCGGTTGTTTGAAAAGAAGGCAATCCTAGACGAACAGTTAGTCAAAGAAGATGAACATATACAAAGAGAAACAATTGAAAAAATGACACATATGGGTGACCATCAGCAGCTTCTATTTAAGCTGGCCCATAGACTTGGACATACCCCTATTACGTATCGTACGTCTTCTAAAGTTCTTACCAATGGAAAAGAAACGTTCTCTCATATATTTGAAGAAATTAAAAAAGCGACACATCACATTCACTTGGAGTATTATATCGTCCGACATGATGAACTAGGTCAAGAATTAAAAGACCTCTTAATCGACAAAGCGAAGAGCGGTGTGATCGTCCGTTTTTTATATGACGATGTTGGAAGTTTAAAGCTGTCTCGTCAATATATTGCTGACTTAGAAAATGCCGGTGTACAAATCGTCCCGTTCTTACCGGTGAGACTACCTTTGTTAAATAATAAAATTAATTTCCGAAATCATAGAAAAATCGTTGTGATTGATGGAGAGGTTGGCTTTGTTGGTGGTCTTAACATTGGGGACGAATATATGGGCAGAAGCAGACAATATGGCTTTTGGCGCGATACGCACTTGATGATCAAAGGAGAAGCGGTTTGCGACTTGCAACAAATTTTTATGCAAGATTGGTATTATATGACCAATGAACGATGCTCAGGTGTTGATTATTTTAAAGACTTTAGTCATGTTGAGAGTACAACAGAAGGTGTCCAAATGATTGCTGGTGGCCCAGATAAACAATGGGAAGTGATTAAAAATCTCTTTTTCTCTATGATCATTTCAGCAAAAAAATCGATTTGGATTGCATCTCCTTATTTTGTTCCAGACGACGATATTTTGTCGGCATTGAAGATTGCTGCTTTGAGTGGAGTTGATGTGAGGATTATCGCTCCGAAAAATCCAGACAAGCGGATTGTGTTCCATGCGTCCCGATCCTATTTCCCAGAACTTTTGGAAGCAGGCGCGAAGTTGTATGAATATGACCAAGGCTTTATGCATAGCAAATTTATCATTGTCGATAGTGAACTTGCTTCTATTGGGACTGCAAATATGGATATGAGAAGCTTTCATTTAAACTTTGAAGTAAATGCTTTCCTTTATAAAACAAAAAGCACTGAGAAACTCGTTAATGACTTTTTAGGTGATTTGGAGCAGTCGCATGAAATTGTACCGGATGAGTTTGCAAAAAGACCTTTAAGGGTGAGGCTGTTTGAATCTACAGCGAGGTTATTGTCACCACTTTTATAAATATGATCATTTCCCTCTTTTCAAAAGGGGGATTTTTTTATTTTATGAGGAGATTGATCTTCAAACATGAGTTTTGAAGGTACAATACCCCATTTTATCTGTTCGCATTCTTTCCCGGAAAAAGCTATCATACACGTACCAAAGAGCAAGGGGTGAGAAGGATGAATACAGCAGTCATGGAGAACGGGAAGATCCTTCAGCTTTCACAACATCTAACGAAGGACCGACTCGAGCATATGAGAAAAACGAGCAAATTTTATTGTCCTGAATGTAGACAGGAGGTTCGATTGAAATTAGGAGAGCATCGTGTGTATCATTTTGCCCATTTACAGCTGACAACATGCTCCTTGGCTACAGGGGAGACGGATTACCATCAGGCAGGTAAGGTGGCGCTGATGAATTGGTTGAATCAGATTGGGTATCAGCCTATGTTAGAGAAGTATGTTTCAGCCATTCAACAAAGGCCAGATATCACGGTCGTTCATCATAACATTTGTTATGCGATTGAATTTCAATGTGCACATATTCCTGAGCGAGAGCTAATCAAAAGAACATTAGGTTTGCAATCCGTTCAGATGGTCCCTATATGGGTGCTAGGAGCGAATCGATTAAACCGTAAGTCTAATCAATTATTTTCATTCTCATCTATCCATTGGGGAATATTAAGGCTTTCACGTCAAAAGCGATTAATCTTTTACTGTCCAGTTCAGCAAACGTTTATTCATCTTGACCATATCCTCATGTTTCAGCCTTCAAAAATATGTGCCGCAATGTCAGTTAGACGACCTTCAGCATATCCTCATCTTTCAGCACTACTGAAGGTGCATCAGCCTGCAAGAAAACAAGCTTTATATACACAATGGTTTAAATGTGTTCAGCAATTTAGACAGCGCCCTCCACGTATATTATCAAATGAAAGTAAACGCTTGAGACAAGTGTTCTATGAACATCATCAAACATCATTTCCATTTCTACCAACTGAAGTCTTTCTTCCACTCACAGAAGCGACGATTTTTACTAGTCCCGTGTATGTATGGCAAGGATGGCTTTATGATTTTATGGTGAGAAGAAAAGGTCAGAGGCCGGTGACGATTCCTATGCTGACCAAAGAAATATTCCGATGTGTAAAGGCGAAACAAATAAAGTTGCGATATGCTGATGTCACGATGGAGGAGGTGAAAGAAGTAGTTTATGCCTATGTAAAGGCATTGGTTCATCAAGAGTTTTTAAGAATAACCAAAGAGGGTAATTATGAAGTAATGTCGAATCAATTGCCTATACAAACAGTAGAAGAAGCGTTAAAACGTGATGCTTTCTTATTTCAATCGCATGTTTCTGGCCCACTTTGATCATCATAAGAAAAAGGTGGTGCTGTTGTTGATCAGAAAGAAACGTTTTTTTCTTATTTTTTTCGTCTGTTTGGTATTTATTTCTGCATATGATTTGACAAACATAGCTCAAAACAAAGAAGATAAATACAACACCAATTTCTTTCACTTCCCGAAAGGTTGGTTCAACACAACTCATGCGAGGGGGATTCATATGACTTCACAAAGCAAAAGCAACCAATTACCGAACAGAAGCGAGGTAAAAGAAGAAAACAAATGGCGTCTTGAAGATATTTTTGAAAGCGTCGATACATGGAACAAGGAGTTCGAAGCTGTCAAAAAAGAAATTCCAAAACTAGCCCAATATAAAGGCAAGTTGGCCCATTCTGCTGATGTTCTGTATGAAGCCCTAACATTTCAGGATCAACTTTCTGAAAAACTTGGGAAGCTTTATACATATGCACATATGAAATATGACGAAGACACAACCAATTCATCATTCCAAGCATTGAATGATAAAGCGTCTAATTTATTTACACAGTTGTCTAGTACTTCGGCGTATATCGTTCCAGAGATCTTGTCGATTCAAGAAGATAAACTTCAGCAGTTTATTATGGAGAAAGAAGAATTAAAACTTTATTCTCACGCGCTCGAAGAAATCAATAAAGAGCGTCCACATATTTTAAGCGAAGAACAAGAAGCTTTATTAGCTGAAGCCTCTGAACCACTTTCATCTTCATCTACTACATTTAGCATGTTTAATAATGCGGATATTTCATTTCCCTCTGTAAAGGATGAAAATGGGGAAGAAAAGAAGATTACACATGGTAACTTCATCACATTCCTCAATAGTGACGATCGTGATGTCAGGAAAAACGCCTTTAAAGCTGTGTATAAAACATACGATCAATATAAGAATACACTTGCCTCAACATTAAGTGGTTCGATTAAAAAGGATAACTTTTATGCGAAAGTACGTCATTACAAATCTGCTAGAGAAGCCGCTCTCTCGCGAAATAGCATTTCAGAAGAAGTGTATGACAATCTGATTGATACGGTTCATCAATATTTACCTTTATTACATCGTTATATTGAATTACGTAAAAAAGTGTTAAAGCTTGATGAAGTGCACAATTATGACTTGTATACACCCCTTGTCAAAGATGCTGGGATGAAATTAACCTTCGACGAAGCAAAAGAGTACATGCTGAAGGGATTGGCACCATTAGGGGAAGAATATGTGTCGATTGTGAAGGAAGGACTCGATAACCGCTGGATCGATGTTTATGAAAACAAAGGAAAACGAAGTGGCGCTTATTCATCTGGTAGTTATGGGACAAATCCATATATCTTAATGAATTGGCAAAATAATATTGATAACTTATTTACGTTGGTACATGAGTTTGGTCACTCTGTGCATAGTTACTACACAAGAAAGCACCAGCCGTATCCATATGGAAACTATAGTATTTTCGTGGCTGAAGTAGCTTCAACAACAAATGAAGCATTACTAGGGGAATACTTGTTAAACAACTTAGAAGATAAAAAGCAGCGATTATATGTCTTAAACCATTTGTTAGAAGGATTTAGAGGGACTGTCTTCAGACAAACGATGTTTGCTGAGTTTGAGCATTTGATTCATGTGAAAGCGCAAGAAGGTGAAGCGTTAACGCCAGAGTTTATGACGAACCTTTACTACGACCTGAATAAAAAATACTTTGGTGATGGAATGGTTGTTGATAAGGAAATCGGATTAGAATGGACAAGGATTCCTCATTTCTATTACAACTATTATGTGTATCAATATGCAACAGGTTATAGTGCTGCACAAGCTTTAAGTAAGCAAATTTTGGAGGAAGGATCACCTGCGGTCGAGCGCTACACAGACTTCTTAAAATCAGGAAGCTCCGATTATCCAATCAATGTGCTGAAGAAAGCCGGTGTAGATATGGCGTCAAAACAACCAATCGAAGCCGCTTGTCAGTTGTTTGAAGAAAAATTAAAAGAAATGGAAGAACTCATCTCACAAACGGGTGAGTAACAAGAAGGCTTCTGCCAAAGGGATTTTGGCAGAAGCTTTTTCTATGAAAAAAACCTTCTCATGATAATGAGAAGGTGGTCAACCTTTAAACCCTTTAAATGTTTTGCGGTGATTCATCCGGTAGAGTGTAAAAAGGATGGAACAAAATAAGAGCGGAGAGGTGATATACAGTGGCAGCATGTTCATTAGCCCTAATATATTTAAAAAGAAGCATAAGCCTATAGCAATAAGTCCGATGTATGTACTGTGCATGAAGATCCCTCCATTTTTCATCACTTTCAGTATATGAAAGTGACAGTCCTCTTATGTTTTGTGACAAAAATATGAACATATCACTTATCAGTTGTCATAAGTCGACAAAATTTGATATAATACAGATGTGAAATTAATCACATACAAACATTACCCCTTTGTTTGACCGTGAAAAATTTCTCCCATCCCCTTTGTTGTCGTTAAGACATAGTGAAACCGCGCTTATCCCGGCGCGGTTTCTTCGTCCCTTTAGACGGAACGTACGTTCTTGTGTTGGCGAAAAAAAACATGGGTCAGCACCCATGTTCATTTTCACAGCGATAGATGTTAAGATCTGAATGGTTTTCATCTTCTATATAGCGCCAAAACATTTCTTGATGGACTTGTACCCTTTTGACCTTTTTAGCGAAGGTGAGTTTTTTCATTTCACGCTCGACCTCTTCAAGGGTCAAGTCATACACAACCGCAATCTCTTTTGCTGAAGCAAATTGAAAGTATGCGATAAACCATTCAATCGGAGGTCGTTCCGAAGGTGTTGGTTTTTCACCAATCATTTCAAACAGAATTTCCTCGTAAATATCATAAGAATACGAACCAGAAATCTTCAATCCTTCCTCACCATTCACGGTATTAAAGAACGCGAAGGTAGGGAGTTCAGATACGTCCATTTCAGCTGCAATATTCATATCACATTTCAGTGCTTTCACTGCGCTTTGAGAATGGATATCCCGTTGAAACTCATCAATATCAAGTCCTGCGTTTTTAGCATTTTCCAGCAACACATGTTCACTAGTAACATCTTGCTGATGGCAAAAAAGCGATTCTTGAATCAGGCGTAAAAATTTCATTCCACATTTTCTACCTTGAAGCTCTGCTGCTTTCAAAGCAAGGGAGGCTAGATAAGGTGATGACACAATTTGTTCAGATAGCATTTGCTCTTTTTTGCTTTGTGTTTTAGTGGAAAACTTACCCCATGCCTCTGTTAAAAGGTGCTTCTTTCTTTTCCTATTCAGTGCATTAATACTAGAACTTGTAACCGTCCGTAACGTGAAGAAACGGCCGTATTTCATTTTCAATTTTTTAATGGATGGCTCTAATAACCAACAGTCTGGGCTGAGTGGGTCAATGAATACATAGATTTCAATCGGCTTTTGAGGATGTCCGTGACAGTGTGCAAAATATTGGTCGTGCTGATTCAAGCTCAAGATGTTCCGTCCTTTTCAGGCGTTTGATTGACCATATGGTGAGCTGTTAATGAGAGTCGCTCAAATAAAAAGTCACGAATATCGCCGGTTAATCCTACTTGATTCATTGCATCCTCCATACATTCAAGCCATGCGTCAGCCCGCTCTTCCGTAATCGGAAAGGGGAGATGCCTCGCCCGCAGCATTGGGTGGCCATGCTCCTCTGTATAAAGCGCGGGTCCGCCTAAATATTGCGTTAAAAACTGTTTTTGTTTTCTTGCTGTTTCTTTTAAGTCATCCGGAAAGATAGGATGAAGCAAAGGATGACACTTTACATTTTCATAAAAAGTATCAACAAGTTGCGATAGAAGTTCCTCTCCAACCGCTTCGTAAGGTGCGTTAAACGATTGTACCATGTTGACTACTCCTTTTGCTCATAGTTAATAGGATGGCTCACCCTATTGCGAATTTCATGTATTTCAAAAGTGATATTCAGTTTGTTCATTTTTGTTATTTCTATTCTTGTATACTTATTTTAACAACCTCAACTCAATTCCACAAACAAACAGCTTTCGCCCTATTGGAAAGAGGGAGGACCTAGTTCTGTGATCAATTGACCATATCATAACACATTCAGTCAAAAAAGGGGGAAAAGCGACATACAAAAAACCGAAGAGGTTATTCCCTTCGGTTTAGGCGAAATATTGTGCTGTGACTTTTTTTACATAATTTTGTGTTTCTTTAAATGGAGGGATTCCTCCATATTTATCAACATTTCCTGGGCCTGCATTATAAGCAGCTAATGTCAGTGAGACATTCCCATGATATTTATTGAGCATTTGTTTCAAATACTTTGTTCCACCTTCAATATTTTGTGCTGCATCAAAGGCATTTTTGACACCAAGTGACTTAGCGGTAGATGGCATAAGTTGCATGAGCCCAAGCGCACCTGCGTGGCTGACAGCATTCGCACGATAACCGGATTCTTGCTGGATCACTGCGTGAATTAATTTCTCTGGAACGCCATGCTTTTGAGCCATTTGTGACACAATTTGATTAATCTCTTTAGATGAAGCACTAGAGACTGCTTTTTGAAGCGGTGGTGTATAGGACTGATTCAAAACATTTCCAATGCCATTTGCTGCATTCAATGAAGCAGGATTTGTATACAAACTCTGTGAAGGAAGTGATTCACTACTTGCCATCGCAGATAAGTATGGATTCGTTCTGGCATATTGCGTGTTCGTTGTAGTTGAAAGACCCGTGCCCATTAAAGCAGAAATGGGTAGTGGAAGTCGTGATAAATCTGAACCACCTAAAAAATCTTTCAGCAGCGATTG
Source organism: Bacillus sp. 179-C3.3 HS (assembly GCF_047229225.1). Classification (NCBI taxonomy): domain Bacteria; kingdom Bacillati; phylum Bacillota; class Bacilli; order Caryophanales; family Bacillaceae; genus Bacillus; species Bacillus sp. 179-C3.3 HS. The sequence goes on from NZ_JBFEFT010000012.1 coordinate 60,268, forward strand.
AAATGAAGCTTGTGCGCTTGATTCTGAGCCGGCTGATATTTGTTCGTTATCTGTTTGTAACGTTTTAAGAGCTTGTAGCTGCATAAAGGATTGAAGTTGATTGACGTTCATCATGTTCCTCCTTCAAGGAATTCTATCTATTATGTGTTCTCATTTTTTCTTCATAAAAACGAACGACTTTGTTTTTGGTCTGTCGTGCTGGAATATGAAATTGACTGAGCAATGCGGAAAATGTAGCCTGTCCAATGTCTAAATCACTCACTTCAAATTCTAATTCATAATCCTCTACTGTTAAGTATCGGCTATGATCTAAAACAATTAAGCCTTCGTCGATTATTTTTTCTGCTCTAGATGTTTCCAGTGAACCAAAATAGACAATCTGATTTTTTGGAACGTTGAGTCTGTCTAGGCGGTCTGCCACTTCACCTTCTGGGATCTGAAAAGTATCAAGCTGAGAGGGAGAGGCGATCGTTTGATGTGTCTCAAGTAAACCCACCTCAAGTGGTTCTTTTAAAGTAAGGACCCAATTTCCATTTTTCTCTCTTATTCGTAATGCAGCAAAATGAGATTTTATATCAAATTCAGGTGTATCAAAGTAATAGTTGATTTGAGTATGAAAGTCCTCATCTTTCAATTGAAAGTGTTGTTTGAGCTGTTCAAATTCTTCTTTTATTAATAATTGTTTTAGTTCAATTTCAATTTCCTGTGCCATTTCACATCAACCTTTCATTTTAGAGGAAATATATCTATTGTACATGAAGTGCGATCGGCATGTAAAAGCCTGTTTTGCCCATTTAAAATGTGCTTTTCGGTCAGCAGCATGTGATGAAATGATCATTTGAAAAGAAAGATTGGTTGTTTTCTCTAAAAGTTCGGTTTATCAATATTGAACTTGATATGATAAAATAAAGCTGTACTTTGTTGTAAAGGAGATCATGATGCAAAACAGAATTGAAATTACAGAAGCCATTTTAAAAGAAGACAAGCTTGTTTTGACGATACAGTCAGAAGAGCTGATTCAAAAAGCAAAGGCATCAGGGCAAATGCTCGTTGATTCTGATCACTTTGCGTTCGTTTACATACTTGAAACCGAGGAGTCGTTTACGTACCTTATTTTAGGTGAGAACACATGGGCTCCGTTAAAAGAAGCGATCCACCTTGATATCCCCGTCTATCTACAGGCGGAAGAAACATCACTAGAACTGATTCAACTACAACAGGAATTAAACTATTTAATCGACAATATTAAAGACAATGCCAATTACGGAGATATGGAAGAGAAAGTGAAAAGCACATTCCTCTGAAATAATTAGGTATTTGGAATTGGGGGAAGTTTCATGGACAAAAAACAATGGGATCAATTCCTCGCACCATATAAACAAGCAGTCGAAGAATTAAAGGTAAAACTAAAGGGCATTCGAAAGCTGTATGAATTTGAGGATGATCATTCACCAGTAGAATTTGTCACAGGCAGAGTGAAACCTGTTGCCAGTATACTTGAAAAGGCGAAGCGGAAAAACATTCCGATGCATGAAATTGAAACGATGCAGGACATTGCTGGGCTTCGCATTATGTGCCAGTTTGTAGAAGATATTCAAGTCGTGAAAAAGATGCTCCAGTCGCGAAAAGACTTTGTTGTGGTAGATAAACGAGACTATATCGCAGAGCACAAAGAGAGCGGTTACCGCTCGTATCATCTTGTTGTATTATATCCACTTCAAACCATCAATGGAGAAAAGCAGCTCTTAGTGGAGATCCAAATTCGTACACTTGCGATGAACTTTTGGGCGACGATTGAGCATTCTCTGAATTATAAATACAGTGGAAATATCCCAGAGAAGGTCAAACTGCGCCTGCAAAGAGCTTCTGAGGCGGCATCTCGCCTTGATGATGAGATGTCTGAAATTAGAGGAGAGATTCAAGAAGCACAGGTGGCATTTTCTCGAAAAAAGAAAACAGATAGCTAAGTCAGAACTTGATCAAATATGAAGCTGCCTTCTCAATGCAGCAAGGGTAAAAAAGGAGAAGAATTCATGAAATTTGCCGTTTCTTCAAAAGGGAATTCTGAATCTGATACACTCAAGCAAAAAATTCAGACCTACTTACTGGATTTTGGAATGGAATTAAACGAAGAGGAACCAGATCTTGTCATCACGGTTGGGGGAGACGGGACACTGCTGTACGCTTTTCACCGCTATAGCAACCGCCTGAATGAAACAGCTTTTGTCGGTGTACATACAGGGCATCTAGGTTTTTATGCAGACTGGGTACCAAGTGAAATTGAGAAGCTTGTACTCGCCATCGCTAAAACGCCTTATCATATTGTTGAATATCCGATTCTTGAAGTAATCGTCCGCTACAATGACGGTGGCAGGGAAGAGAAATATTTAGCAATGAATGAATGCACGATCAAGAGTATGGAAGGTACACTTGTGGCAGATGTTGAAATTAAGGGGCAGCTGTTTGAGACATTTAGAGGTGACGGTCTTTGCATGTCTACGCCATCTGGTAGTACGGCGTATAATAAAGCGTTAGGTGGCGCGATTATTCATCCATCTATTAGGGCGATTCAGCTCGCGGAAATGGCTTCGATCAATAATAGGGTGTTCCGTACGGTTGGTTCACCGCTCATTTTGCCAGACCATCATACATGTGTGATCAAACCTATTAATGATGTGGATTTTCAAGTGACGATTGATCATTTGACATTACTTCATAAAGACGTCAAATCGATTCAATGCCGTGTGGCAGACGAGAATGTCCGTTTTGCCCGATTTAGACCGTTTCCGTTTTGGAAAAGAGTGCAAGATTCCTTTATCGGAAAAGGAGAATAAGAAAGAGGTCGTTCTCACTGGATTACTTTACACTAACAAAACACATGTCGATCAAAGAAAAAGGTCTTTTATTAAAAGACTATTTAATTGATCTTGGGATCTCGAAAAGAATGCTAACTGATATTAAATTCGATGGCGGTGATCTCCTCATTAATGGAGAACATGTGACCGTAAGATACGTATTGCAGGAGGGAGATACACTCACCATTATATTCCCTGAGGAAAGGGTGAGCGAAGGGCTTAAACCAGCTCCTATTCCGCTTGATATTCTATTTGAGGATACGGATGTGCTCGTGCTAAATAAAAAACCGTTTATTCCATCGATTCCTTCTAGAGAGCACCCAGAACACAGTATTGCAAACGGTTTGCTTGATCATTACGCACAGCAATCGGTTCGACATACTGTTCATTTGGTGAACCGATTAGATCGGGATACGTCAGGTGTCATGCTAGTGGCCAAACATCGCTTTGCACATAGCCTTTTATCAAAAGCGCAAAAAAAAGGAGAAGTAAAGCGAACATATAGGGCATTCACACATGGCATGGTTCAACAAAAGCAGGGCACCATTTGTGCGAAAATTGCACGAAAAGGGGACAGTATCATTGAACGAATGGTTGATGATACTGGGCAAGATGCAATGACACACTATGACGTAAAATCTTATGACCCTGCACTGGATATGTCGGATGTATCTCTCACGCTCGAAACTGGAAGAACACATCAAATCCGTGTTCATATGCAATACCTTGGTCATCCGCTTATAGGTGATACCCTGTATGGGGGCAAAAAAGAGCGAATAGATCGCCAAGCATTGCATAGTGAAACGCTTGTCTTTCCTCACCCGATGACAGGCGGAAAAATGATGTTTTCTGCTCCTTTGCCAGATGATATGCAATCATTGCTTGATCACAAATAAAACCCGGACGCCTGTTATCACAGGGCCGGGTTTTTTATTGTGTGAAATGCTGAAACCTCGTACTGTCAAAGGGCTGAGACGAAGGGACAGAGACCGTTTCAAGCTCAGGATATCTAAGGGCAGAGAGCTTGTTTCCAAAAACACATCCTGTATCGATATTTACTGTTCGACCAACAAACCGAGGTTCTCTCACTGGCGTATGTCCGTAGACAATCCATGGTTTTCCTTGATACTTCTTTGCCCAGTCCTTTCTGACTGGTCTTCCGTCAGGCCATGTTTCCCCAGTGACATCCCCAAATAATAAATACGATCGCATGTGCCGATTCGGTGTTTTTCCAATGTCTTTTTCCTTCATGGCTGCGTGTGCAATGATGAGTTCATGTGGAATCAGTACGTCATATAACGGAGCCATTTCAAATAAACGCTTGAACTCATTTGATAATGTGGTTTGTACGTTTGGCGGCAATTGTTTGATTTCATTCACAGTGGTTTCAATGCCGTGTAGTAGCTTCACAGGATTTCCCTTTAAATAGCGATAAAGCTTAAAGCAATGATTCCCTGGTACGTAACGAATCGCGCCTTTTGAATAGGCATTGATGACAAATTGCATGACGGCGACAGATTGTGGGCCGCGATCCGTTAAATCCCCCACAAGGGCGAGCGTTCTGTTATCAGGGTGGACGGGTAGTCCATGTTTGAGTTCATATCCAAGTTTGTCCATTAAGGTGAGTAGCTCTTCGTAGCAGCCGTGGATATCACCAACGATATCGAATTTCATAAGGTTTCCTCCTGATTTTTCTTACCGTTTTCGGGTGTAGAGAATTTTGAATTTTAGAAAAAATAATGAATGGCTTTCCTTTCGGTGAAGCAATTGTTAGAATCAATGCTTTAACGTAAGACGTAAAAGAATCAACCGTGAATGTTAGGAGGCTTTTGCCAATGGAGCATACATCAGTTTCATCACTTGTTGTTGTGATTATTGTCGCCTTTTTTACCCCCATTTTATTACACCGATTTAAACTGACGATTCCAGTCGTTGTCGCTGAAATTTTGATGGGGCTCATCATTGGAAAAAGCGGGCTTCAACTTGTTGTCGAACATGATGCATGGCTAGATACATTATCTATGCTAGGTTTTATTTTTCTCATGTTTTTAAGTGGCCTTGAAATAGATTTCTCTTCTTTTGAATCCAAAAAGAAAGTAAGAGAACTTCCAAATGGTTTAAAAGAACCAAATACGTTTAAAGCAGCAACGATCATTTTCATTGGGGTATTTTGTATGTCCTTTATTCTGTCATATGCTTTTGTGCTCGCAGGTTTTATGGACAACGCCTTTTTAATGACACTCATCATTTCCACCATATCATTAGGTGTTGTGGTCCCCACTTTAAAAGAGGAAAAGTTGATGCAGACCAATATTGGCCAAATCATCCTGCTGGTTGCGGTCATTGCTGATTTGGTGACATTGATTTTACTTGCGGTATTCTCCTCGGTCTATGGTGATGGGTCCGGAAATATGTGGCTACTGCTCTTATTGTTTGCAGCGGGTATCCTGCTGTACTTATTTGGTCGATTATTTAAGAAAAAGTCCATTTTTCAAACTTTGTCTAAAGGTACGGTACAAATTGGGACAAGGGCAATCTTTACACTTATTATAGTCTTAGTTGCATTATCTGAATCATTGGGTGCTGAAAATATTCTTGGTGCCTTTTTAGCAGGTGTACTTGTATCGCTTCTTTCGCCAAACAAAGAGCTTGTGCAACAATTGGATTCTTTCGGTTATGGCTTTTTAATTCCGATTTTCTTTGTGATGGTCGGAGTGGAGCTTGATATATGGGTACTGCTTAAAGATCCAACAATGTTGATCATGATTCCATTGCTATTTGTCGCTTTATTGTTAAGTAAGCTAGTTCCGATACTATACCTAAAAAAATGGTATGACATGAAAAAAGTCATCGGATCTGGTTTTTTATTAACATCGACTTTATCTCTTGTCATTGCGGCTGCAACGATTGGTGAGCGCCTTGGTGTCATTGATCATAAGATGTCTGGTGCTCTCATTTTAGTCGCTGTGATCTCGAGTATTTTGACGCCTGTTTGGTTTAAGGCGCTGTTTAAAAAAGATCAGGAAGCGACACGGAAAAAAAGAGTGACCTTTATTGGTGCCAATCAACTGACATTGCCTGTGACGTTGGATTTGCAACAGGATGAGTACGATATACGGATTTTGCATATTTACCAAGAAAATAAAGAAGAATTGCTTGCTGATTCAACCTTTAATGTGGAAACAATTGGGCAATATGACGATGATTCGCTTCGGCATGCTGGGATCGGGCAAGAGGATGTGTTAGTCGTTGCAACAGGCAATGAGACGATCAATCAAGAAATTGCCTTATTTGCAAAAAACGCAGGGGTCAAACAAGTCATTGCGAGTGTCAATCAACCAGAAGCGGAGCAGACGTTAAAAGAAGCAGGCATTGATACATTTTCGAATGTTCTTTCGTCTAAAACGGTATTACGTGCATTAATTGAAGCGCCTGATGCGATTCGCTTATTAACGAACGAAGAGACCTCTTTGTTCCAAATACACATGAACAACCATCGCTATCACAATGTCATGCTGAGGGAATTCCCTTTTACAGGTGATTTGGTGTTTGTCCGTATTTTTAGAGGTGTGGACAGTTTAGTTCCGCATGGAGATACGACGCTCAAAAACGGTGACCGTGTGCTTGTGTCGGGCTCTCGAGAATACGTGGCAGGACTAAGAGCACAACTTGAGTTGAATTGAATGCTTGACCAAAGAACAATTCATCATTAAGATAGAGGTACAACAACATATGAATGATCCACTAGGGGAGTCCTTTAAAAGGGCTGAGATAAAAGTATAGACTTTTAGACCCTCATTACCTGAACAGGTTCAGACCTGCGTAGGGAAGTGGTGCGGTTTTTGACTATGCTATTTACAAATACCAAGCCACTTTCCACGCGGAAAGTGGCTTTTTTGTATGAAAAAACAGGAGGAGAAGAACATGACATTTTCAGAGGAATGTAAAAAGGCAGCTGCAACTTGGTGGGATGGGAGTTTTACGCATCCTTTCGTGAAGGGAATTGGAGATGGCACTCTTTCTCTCGATCGCTTTACTTATTATGTGATGCAAGATTCGTATTATTTAACTCATTTTGCAAAGGTGCAAGCGTATGGAGCGGCGATTAGTGAGGATTTACATACGACGGGTAGAATGGCATATCATGCACAGGGTACGTATGAAGCAGAGCTATCATTACATAGGAAGTTCACAGAGCTTCTACAGATCTCTGAGGAGGCACTCGCCAATTTTAAACCATCTCCAACTGCTTATGCCTATACCTCTCATATGTATCGATCTGTCAAAAGTGGCCGATTTGAAGAGATTTTAGCAGCGCTATTGCCGTGCTACTGGCTCTATTATGAGGTGGGAGAAAAGCTGAAACAAACGACACCTGATCATCCGATTTATCAAGAGTGGATTTTGACATACGGAGGAGATTGGTTTAAAGAGCTCGTCTTTGAACAGGTCAACCGTTTCGATGAATTAGCTGAAAAAGCGCCAGAACATGTGCGCGCAAATATGAAAGAAAATTTCGTGATTTCAAGCTATTATGAATACCATTTCTGGGAGATGGCGTACGAAAAGGAAACATGGCAAACAGCATGCTTAGATGGGGCTGGTGCAAATGGAACTTCACGCAGTGACAAATGATTCACTTCCTGTCAAAGAGCTTGTCAAGCAAATCAAATGGATTGAAACAAAAGTAGACTTTATTCATATACGGGAACGATCGAAAACAGCCAGTGAGCTAGTCTTGCTTGTCAAACAACTTCTTTCAGAAGGAATACCGAAAGAAAAATTGGTCATCAATGACCGAGTAGACGTCGCATTGCTTACCAACATTCATCGCGTACATCTCCCGGGACATAGCTTTTCGCCAAATGAGCTAAGACGAAAATTCCCACATCTTCATGCGGGTGTGTCGGTGCATTCGTTAGAAGAAGCGAAAGCAGCGGAGAGAGAAGGAGCAGAGTATGTCATGTTTGGGCACGTCTATGACACATCATGTAAACCAGGTCTAAAAGCTAGAGGAGTAAAGCTTGTAGAAGAACTCACATCTACAATGACCATTCCAGTCATCGTCATTGGCGGTATCACACCAGAGCGAATTCCAGAACTGAAGCTTGCACACGTGAAAGGCATTGCAGTCATGTCAGGTATTTTTGGCCAAGCTCATCCTGATCTCAAGGCGCAGGCTTTTTCTGAAAAGGTAAAGGAGTATCCTTATGAAAAAGCATTATGATGTCGCAATCATTGGTGGTGGAATCATAGGGATGTCAGTAGCCTATCAACTTGCGAAAGCTGGGAAACAGGTGATTGTCCTAGAGGCGAATGAAATAGGGAAAAAAACGACAAGTGCAGCAGCTGGAATGCTCGGAGCACATGCTGAAGGAGACGGTCATGAGGATATCTTCTTTCAGGTTGGCAGAGCAAGCCAGACTTTATACGAAAAATTAAAGATCGACCTACAGCATGAATCAGGCATTGATATTCGGAAATCAGCTGGCGGGATGATGAAAGTGGCTTTTACGAATGAAGAAAAAATGGCACTTTGCCGAATGCAGCATTTATCGACATTTCAATGGTTCGAACCCAGCGATGTAAAAAAGCAAATGCCGCAAATATCAGCTGACGTCATTGGAGCCGGTTTTATTGAAGATGATGTACATGTTCATCCATATTCTGTCTGTCGCGCTATGTGGCAAGCAGCAGTGCGATATGGCGCTGAGGTAAAGGAATTTACACCAGTCATTGAAGTAAAACGGAACAAAGAGATGTTAACTGTTAGAACAACGAGAGGCACATTCACATGTCAACATCTAACGGTAGCAAGTGGCGTGTGGTCTGGTCACTTTTTTGAAGAACTAGGATTATCTCATTCTCTTTATCCCGTAAAAGGGGAATGTGTGTCGGTATGGAATAGTGGTCCAGCACTCAAACACACCATTTATCATGATCATTGTTATATTGTGCAAAGAGATAGCGGGAAACTTGTGATTGGTGCAACGATGAAGCCCGATGATTGGCGGGAAACGCCAACACTTGGTGGTATGGAGGCAGTGATTCAAAAAGCAGCTCAACTCATGCCATCCATTAGAGAGATGCCACTGGATCAGTGCTGGGCGGGGCTTCGACCAGCAACAAGTGACCTGCACCCATATATCGGCAGACACCCGGAGGATGAACGAATCCTTTTCGCTACAGGTCATTATCGAAATGGGATTTTGCTTGCACCAATTACTGGAGAGATCATTCGAGATCTGATAGTAGATCAGCATGTCAAACAGGAATGGCTAGACGCATTTCGTATTGGCAGAAAGGAGGCATCACTCGTATGAAAATTCAATTGAATGGGAGAATCGTTGATTTCGATCAAGAAAATGGGACTGTTTACGACCTGCTATCAACCTATCAGCTTGAGAACCGCGTGGTCATTGTAGAAAAGAATCAAGAAATCATTGATAAAGACGATTTTCGAAAGATAGAAATTCAACCAAACGATACCATTGAAATCGTTCATTTTGTAGGAGGAGGATGAGACCATGCTACACATTGGTGGAAAAACATTTACATCAAGATTACTACTAGGAACAGGAAAGTATCCATCATTCGAAATTCAAAAGGAAGCAGTGAACGTGTCAGAAGCTGAAATTTTGACCTTTGCTGTGCGGAGAATGAATATTTTCGAAGAATCACAACCTAATTTCTTAGAGCAGCTAGATTTATCAAAGTATACATTACTCCCGAATACCGCAGGTGCAAGTACGGCAGAAGAAGCAGTGCGTATCGCCCGTTTAGCGAAAGCTTCTGGACTATGTGACATGATAAAGGTAGAGGTCATTGGCTGTTCAAGGTCTCTTCTTCCAGACCCTGTCGAAACGTTGAAAGCATCTGAAATGCTACTAGAAGAGGGATTTATTGTGCTTCCATATACATCCGATGATGTTGTACTTGCAAGGAAATTAGAAGAGCTTGGTGTACATGCCATTATGCCAGGTGCTTCTCCAATTGGATCAGGACAAGGCTTACTCAACCCACTGAATCTTTCATTTATTATCGAACAGGCGAAAGTACCAGTGATTATTGATGCTGGTGTGGGATCACCGAAGGATGCCGCTTATGCGATGGAATTAGGGGCTGATGCTGTCTTACTCAATACCGCGGTATCTGGCGCAAAAGACCCGGTGAAAATGGCAAAAGCGATGAAGCTGGCCATTGAAGCAGGGCGGTTAGGCTTTGAGGCGGGACGAATTCCATTGAAAAACTATGGCACCGCAAGCAGTCCACAGGAAGGAATGCCTGCATTTTGAGCACACGTTATTCTCGCCAAGAACTGTTTCAGCCGATCGGAATAGAAGGGCAAAAGCGCCTACTCGCTTCAAAAGTAGTGGTGATTGGTGCAGGGGCACTAGGAACTGCCAGTGCCGAAATGCTCGTTCGTGCTGGAGTAGGTTCTATCACCATTGTAGATAGAGATTATATCGAATGGAGCAATCTTCAGCGCCAGCAGCTTTATACAGAGCAAGATGTAAAGGACCGTTTGCCGAAGGCTGTAGCGGCTGAAGCACGGCTCAAACAGATCAACAGTGACGTCGATGTGAAAGGCATTGTCATGGATGTGACGGCAGAAAACATTGATGAACTTGTCAGTGGCGCTACCATTGTGATGGATGCAGCGGATAATTTTGAAGTACGGTTGATTGCCAATGATGCGGCATTAAAACATCACATCCCCTTCTTTTACGGTGCGTGTGTAGCGAGTTATGGGGTTCAATTTACGGTGATACCTCGTGAAACCCCTTGCTTACACTGCTTGCTTGTCCATCTACCTGCACAAGGGATGACGTGTGATACAGCTGGTATCATTAGTCCTGTTGTGCAGCAAGTAGCTGCGTATCAAGTGGCAGATGCCCTCAAATATTTGACGGGACATCAAGTCACACCCATCTTAAGATCGTTTGATTTATGGACAAATGAACGATCTGACATACGCGCTGTTTCTTCACTGAAAAAAGAACAATGTCCTAGCTGTGCCCTTCAGACGTATCCATTTCTATCATATGAGCGTAGAGCGAAGGCGGATGTACTTTGTGGGCGTAATACAGTGCAAATTCGTAGCGCCGCTGAGGCTCCACCCTCTTTGAATGAAGTGGCGAGCCGCTTAAAGAAGGCAGGGATGGATGTAATGGCAAACCCGTATTTACTCTCTTGTCAAAAGGATGAGTTCAAGCTCGTCTTATTTAAAGATGGGCGAGCCCTTGTACACGGAACGAGTGATATGACCAAGGCGAGATCGATTTATCATCAATGGATTGGGTAAGAATGAGAGGTGCGAGAAAATGACGATCAAAAAAGCATTAACGATTGCAGGTTCAGATTCAGGTGGAGGCGCAGGAATTCAAGCAGATTTAAAAACCTTTCAAGAGCTCGGTGTGTTCGGCATGTCTGCCATCACGGCGATTACAGCGCAAAATACACTTGGCGTTCACGGTGTATATCCGCTTTCTATAGAGGCGTTAAAAAATCAAATTGATGTTGTAGCAGAAGATTTACTGCCAGATGCCGTCAAAACAGGGATGCTGTGGAGCGCGGATATGATTAAAATCGTCGCAGAAAAAGCAGTCCAATATCATTTGAAGCTCATTGTAGATCCAGTCATGATTGCAAAAGGCGGGGCGTCATTATTGAATGAAGATGCAGTTGTGGCGTTAAAACAGCATTTATTGCCTGTCAGCTATGTGGTGACGCCCAATCTCCCTGAGGCAGAGGCTTTGACAGGAATGAACATCCAATCAAAAGAGGACCGTTATGAAGCGGCACACCAACTGTATCAGTTAGGCACGAAATTTGTTGTGATAAAAGGTGGGCACGGTCCGCAAGATGGGCTGATAACAGATTTGCTGTATGATGGAAAAGACTTTATCGAAGTGACGAATGAATATATTGATACACCTCATACCCATGGCACAGGCTGTACATTTGCAGCGGCATTAACAGCAGAAATAGCCAAAGGGCTTTCAATGAAGGAAGCCTTTGAGACAGCAGAAGCCTTTGTCCACGAAGCCATCAAGTATCCTTTGCACATTGGCGCAGGTCATGGGCCTACCAATCATTTTGCTTATCAACAAAACCGAATCAAACAAAGAAATGTGTGACCGTCTTCGTCTGTGAGGACGGTTTTTTTCGTCAACAAAAACTTTCTTCAAGCGGAAATTGTCAATCTCTCATGATCTGTGATAATATTATGATCAGGTACTAATACTATGTCTTGAAAAAATAGGAGGCTTTAATACATATGAACTTTTCTTTAGAAGGCCGTAATATCGTTGTAATGGGTGTTGCTAATAAACGAAGTATCGCATGGGGAATTGCTCGTTCACTACATGAAGCTGGAGCGCGTTTGATTTTTACTTATGTAGGCGATCGACTTGCTGAATCTGTCAAAGAGCTTGCAAGTACACTTGAGCGTGATGATTCCATTATTCTTCCTTGTGACGTTACAAAAGATGAGGAAATTGAAAAATGCTTTGCCACAATTAAAGAGAAAGTACAAGTCATTCATGGTGTAGCACATGCTATTGCATTTGCAAACAAAGAAGAGCTTGTCGGAGAATACTTGAACACAAACCGTGAAGGCTTCCTGTTGGCACACAACATTAGTGCATATTCTTTAACAGCAGTTGCAAAAGCTGCACGTCCACTCATGACGGAAGGTGGAAGCATTGTGACGCTCACATACTTAGGTGGAGAGCGTGTTGTGTCTAACTATAACGTCATGGGTGTAGCAAAAGCATCCCTTGAAGCAAGTGTGAAATATTTAGCAGCTGATCTAGGCGCTGAAGGCATCCGTGTTAACAGTATTTCAGCTGGTCCAATTCGCACACTGTCTGCAAAAGGCATCAGTGGATTTAACACGATCTTAAAGGACATTGAAGAGCGTGCACCACTTCGCCGTACAACAACACCTGAAGAAGTTGGCGATACAGCGCTATTCTTATTCAGTGATCTATCAAGAGGTATGACAGGTGAAACCCTTCATGTCGACTCAGGTTTCCATATTATTGCCCGATAAATAAATGAATTGCAGCATACCATTGATAGGTATGCTGTTTTTTTATTTTTCTTCTGATTTAAGGCAAGCGCTCATATATATAAGGAACCAATCATTTCGGGAGGGATCCGTATGGCAAATAAAGGTGATGAGACGCAAAAGCCGCTTATGTATATTGTTCAGCCAACCTATGATGAATCAAAGCCGGCGATGCAGAATATTGTTAGAAAACGAAAGAAATCAGAAGAACCAATAGCCATTAAACAAGATCGTAAAGAAGCAATTGCAAATAGGGTGCAGGAACCTGTGTCACAGGAGATCGAGCAGAAAATAGAAGAACGACAGGTGCGCCAGCAAGAAATAGAAGACATACAAATACAAAACGAAACACCATTGAGAGAACCAGAAAATACACAAAAGCCAAGGCTTGCGAGAGAACCAGAAAATACACAAAAGCCAAGGCCTGCGAGAGAACCAGAGAACACACAAGAGCCAAAGCCTGCGAGAGAACCAGAGAACACACAAGAGCCAAAGCCTGTGAGAGAACCAGAGAACACACAAGAGCCAACGCCTGTGAAAGAACCAGAGAATACAAAGGAACAAGCACCTGTGCAAGAAGATCAGAAGAACAGACAAGAACAAGCGTCTAGGCAAGAACAAGAAAAACAGCCAGAAGGTGTTTTTCAAGAGATAAAGGAAGAACCGAGAAGAAAGAGAGTAAAAAAGCCATTAAATCAAATGAGTATTGCTGAAAAGGTCAATTTTCTCACCAGTTTGCCACATAATATGCCAAGAGCGCTATGCTTAATTGAAGCGGAGGGGAAGACGTACAGAGGTATTGTATTGGAGAAGAATGGAGAAATGGTCACGATTCGGACCACAGGCGGCGGAAACCCAGTGGAATTAGCGATTGATCAGATTACTTCCATTCATCCGCTAGGGTTTTAATCAACATAAAAAAAGTCCCATGAAGGGACTTTTTTTGTTAGCAGCTACGGTTAATGAGACGTGGATTGAGGCATTCGATTGCACAGAAGCAGTCAAGGTCTACTTCAATGCAATACTTGGATTTTTCTAAGCGGAACACATCGCATAAGGAATCTTTATCTGTAAAATCTAAAATATGACGGTCTTTGTCAAATGCAATGAGCAAGCTGAGTGTCGCGCAGTGATCAGAGATATGCTCGACTCTGAAAAATGCTGTGCTGAAGCAAGGGCCTGGATCGACTTCTCCGACGTTCCCAAATGCAACGAATGGCTTTGACTTTGATGTGTAAAGGACGAATGGGACAGTATCACCTAAAGAATGTGATGGAGAAAGGAGATTGCTGTAACAGCTAGTCGGGCATTCTTCTTCAACAGCATTTTGTAAGTCGTTAATATTTTCAACAGCCTCTGCTACACAGTTCCATGAATGTTTGCGGCTCATATTCAACCCTCCTATACAAGGAATTTTGTTTGAGTGTTTTTTATGCACCGTCATCATTAATTGGTGGTTACATTATATGGTGCCGGTTGATACTTTTTGTGTTCAATCAATGCGGAAGCGGCCGCTTTTGGCAGACTGCTCCGCACGATTGGTTGTCATTTCTGAGGAAGGGGATGCTATGAATCATATACGCGATATCATCGAGTCATATGCTTAGCCGTGGTGATGATGTTTTTTATCTCTCGTCGGCAATACTCTGTCTACAAGCTCTGGGTTTAAACATTGAATCGCGCAGAAGCAATTCAAATCAACCTCAATACAAAAGTCTGTCTTTTCTAAACCAAAGAAGTCAGGGTCACAAGGGTGACACACGCTTAACGTATGCCCGTTCACATCGACAGGTCTTAATACAGACAATGTAGCACAGCAGTCATTTAACTTTTCAACCCGGAAGAAGATCGATTCGAAGCATTGGCTATCGTCTACAAATCCTCCAATGTTTCCGAAAGTCGAGAACAATCCGCCTTTTTTATCAAAAAGTAAAAACGGGATCGTATCTTTTCCAGAAGCAGTTGGGCTTAATAAATTACTGTAGCAGCTCGTAGGACATTTATCTTCTACAGCTTCCTGCTCTGCTAAAATCTTATCAACCGCATCGCATACACAGTTGTCATCATGTCGGCCATGGTGTTTTCCGCAGCTCATGGATTTCAGCTCCTTTAACAAGGTATTTGACTTTAGTCCTTAACAACATATGTATGCGCCCTCTAGTTGGTGTGGGTAAATGACTATTTATATTTGTTGTTTTTCATAAAAGGAAAAGCAGAGCTTTTCGCTCTGCTTTTGGACATTAGAGGATACCGATGGCAATGATTAATGCTGCTAAAATTTGGACAAGTGTTTGAACTGCTACTGCCACATCTGCATCAACTGTAGTAACAGATACATCTCGAGAGTTTTCGATGACAAGTTTTTGGCGGTTTGCTTGTTTAGTTGTTGTTAATTGTACGAGATCTTGTGCTATTTCATCAGCTAAGTCATTATCTGCAATTGATAGGTTAATAATGGCTACTAAAGCCAGCTGTACTGCTGTTTGAACAGACACTGCGACTTGTGCATCAACTGAAGAAACATTGATATCGCAAGAATCCCTAATGATGATGATTTCTTCTGAAATTTGCTTGTTTTGTGAAAATTGCTCTGCAATTTGTAGAACGTTTTCATCTTCATCACAATGATCATGACATACAGGTTTTCTATCGAAGTGATGGAAGTGTTCTTGGTGGTTACAGTTGCGATCAAGGGCTACCCATGAATAAGGTTTTGATTCCATATTCTTTTCCTCCTCTCGTTTACTTTATTAAATGCGAAATATCTATTTTGGTTTGAGGCAAATACCTTGTATGAGCACCCATTTTTATTCATTGTTGTTTTGTTCATTCTCTTTTCGCTGATGGATACGATGTCTTAATGTGTTTGTTCTTTTTCTACGATTAGTTGAAACCGTTTCTTCTGCTTGTTGTTGTGCAACTTGTGCTTCTTCTTGACGTTTTTTTTCTTTTTGTGATTCAACAAAGTCATTCGCCTTTTTTTGAAGGTCTTCAACTAACTTCAAAATATTTCTTTTTTGTTCATCATTTATAGGACGTCTATTTTCTGCTGTAATGTTGTATTTATTTAAAACATCACTGACAAGCAAGCTGGTTAAAGGATCAACATCTGTATCAATATTGTAATCTTGGTTCTTATTTTCTTCAGACAAATCATGTCACCTCTTTCATATGTGATGTTAGAAAAAGAAAGGGTCAAAGAATGCCAGCTACATGTAAGAGCACATTCATTGTTTCGGTGAGAATTTGTACAGAATGTAGAATAGACACATCAGATAATGTAATCGTGACATGAGAGCAATGAATGATTTGGATCACTGTTTTGTGTTGAAAGGTCACTTGCATCGTTGATAAAAGCCGATTTGTGATTTCTTCAGCTAATTCTTTGTCTTCTACAAGGATTTGAAGTAAAAGAGTAATGATTGTCATGACAGTTGCTTGAAGGGAGAGTGCGGCGGTTATATCTGTTGTATGAATCGTGACATTTTCAGAATCCTTGATCACAATGACTTCATCATAATTGCTCAAAAGTTCGTTTAACAGTTGTGTGTGTAATAAGTCAGCACTTTCTTCAATTGACAATACTTTCACTCCTTTCTTATCTATACATTATTTAATGCAGCAGAGGTGAAAGGTGGAATCGGAAAAGGGGAAAAAGTACAACCCAATTTATTTCTTCTTGATCATCATGGGCGTCTTTCTTTTTGCATATATACAATAAAGAGGAAATGAAGGGAGGTAGTAGGTCTGAGCGGTACATTGTCTTTTGTTATATTTGCCCTCGCATCTTTTCGGTTAACAAGACTGATTGTATTTGACACCATTACTGCCCCTTTTCGGCGATTGTTCCATGAAGAGCAAGAAGAAGTGAACGAGCAAGGTGAGATCGAGACATTTATTATCATCAAAGGGAAAGGGTTCCGGTCTTGGATTGGAGAGTTATTAAGCTGTTATTGGTGTACTGGCATATGGTGTACGGCTGCATTACTAGTGATATACATACTTTTTCCTGTCGTCAGCATGTGGCTTAATTTACTATTAGCGATTGCCGCAGCAGCAGGTATGATGGAAGCAGTTGTCTCAAGGCTCGTGAAATAAACAGGCATTCTGATCAGACGCGCACCAAGCAAATGCATATACTAACATGGAATAGGAAAGGAAGGGTTGCGATGAAACCAAATGAAACGCCGTCACATTTGATTCAAGGTTATCCAGCGCAGTCAAATCAACAATCTGTTTATACGAAGAAAATTAAAAAATCAGGCTGCGGCTGTGGGAAGAAAACGAAAAAACGATAGGTTAGACACAAAGCCGGATTTATCCGGTTTTTTTGTTGCCTTTTTTCCGCTTCTGCATATGAAAGAGAGAAGGGGTGATGAAAATGGACGCATTTGAACAATTAATGGGCTCTTTGTTTACAAAACCCCATGATGGGAAAGAACAAGCGCACGAAAAAGGTGAAACGAATGTTGCCAAGCAGGCGAAAGAACTTGAGCGACATTTAAAGGGATTTGGCGAGAAGATGGATGTTTTTGCAAAAGAAACCGAGGCATACATGAAGAGCTACGGTGATGTAGATTATGTATTTAAACAGCAGAAATAAAAATTCCGCACTTTTTTATGTGATCGTCCAAACCAAATCTTGATTATTTCATATTTTGTAAGGGAGAAGAGGAGGTGCTTATATATGAGTTGTTACGGTGGCGGTTATGGCGGCGGATACGGCGGCGGTTATGGTTCAACATTTGTTCTGGTCGTCGTGTTGTTCATTCTTCTAATCATCGTTGGTGCTTCTTTCTTTAACTAAACAGCAATAAAGTGAGGGAAGCGATAGGGAAACCTTTTGCTTTCCTTTCTCTTTGAACAAACAAGGCAGGAGGATAGGCACAGTTCTCGCCTATTTTCATATAGTAAGGTGATTACTCCACCAAGAGGAGGCAGATGAATGGATAATAAATTTTTTAAAAGTGTTGAAAACAAAACAGGTGTGAATATGAACGAGGTATTTAAGCTTGCGGGCTCCTTGCAAAATGCCAACTTTAAAGATGAGGCGACCGTTCGAGGCGTGATCAAAAAAGTAGCACAGCTAGCGAATAAACGTGTCCCGAAAGAAATGGAAGACAAAATTGTTCAGTCTATTACAAGTGGAAAAGAAAAACTTGATTTCAATACGATCTCCAAGATGATGAACAACAAAAAATAAACAACAGGCTCTCCACTTAAAGGGGGGCCTGTTGTTTTTGTGTGAACCGTTTGCTCACTTTCTTCAAAAGTGGATACAAAAAGCGAGAACGATGTGCTGTTTTGCCTCTTCTAAAAGAAGGCACAGATAGATACAGTGACTGCTCGGCTCTTGTCATGGCTACATATAATAAGCGCCGCTCTTCTTCAATGGCTTCTTCATCACCGTGTCTGAGCTCATCCAGTGCGAAGTCGTGAGGAAGTGCTCCATCGACCACACTCGTCATGTAAACCGTGTTGAATTCAAGCCCTTTGGCGCGGTGGATGGTCATGAGCTGGACACCAGGTTCGTCCGTTTTTTCTTTTTCGGCAGCCTTCATATGGTCAGCATGCGAGAGAAAGGCTTCAATTGTGTCAAAGCGTTTGGCTGCAGTTTTGACATCACGTACATCATCTGCCCCTTTTTCAAGCACATTCGTATCGTTCACTCGTTTTTTTAAATAATCACCAAGTCCCATTTTCTGTTCAATAAAAGACACCGCATCTGTTGGCTTTAATGACCGTAAAGTGTTGAAAAGTGGAACGATCGATTGCAGTTTTTTTCGCTGAAATGGCTGAATGTCTGTTAGTTTTCCAAGTGCTTCTACCATTGTGCAATCTTCTGTAATCGTCAGCGCCTTCAGCGTATTCAGTGTCTGTTGTTTCAAAAAGAAGACCTGAAGCAGCTGTTTCATGGCAGCTACATCATCTGCATCTTGGCTTAATGAAAGAAAGGCAAGCAGTACCCGAACCATACGTCTACTGTAGAAAGCCTTCACACCTGTGTCTGTCTGATATGGTATAGCGGATTGGTGAAGTCGCTCATAAATCGCACGGCCTCCTGTATTGGTACGGAATAAGACACAGAAATCATGAGGTTTTGCACCATTTTTAATTTTTTCCTGAATATCTGAGACAATCATGGACGCTTCTTCTTCCTCGTCATAAGGATAAAAGAGGATGGGTGGCATTTTCTCCGTCCGGACTGCTTTTAACGTTTTTTCATAACGATGTTGATTTTTTTGAATGACGGCATCTGCACTTGCAACAATGGTATGGTGGGAACGATAATTCGCATGTAAATGAACGATGTGAGCTGAAGGGTAATCACGTTTAAAATGAAGAATAAACGCAGGATTGCTTCCTCTAAAAGCATATATCGCTTGATCATCGTCTCCTACACAAAATAGTTGCGCTGATTCCCCAGCCAATAACTGAATTAACTTGTATTGAACCGGATTAATATCTTGGAATTCGTCCACTAAAATATACTGGAAGCGTTCCTGATATCGCTTCAGCAGTTCAGGATTTTCGGTCAGCATGTGTAAACAGGCAATCGCCATGTCATCGAAATCAAATTGCTGATTGTCGCGCTTTTGCTGTTCGTATGATTGGTAAATAGCCCAGGTTTGTTTTTCTTTTTCATCTTTTAGATCAGGAAGTTCATCTGGCAAAAAAGCATTTTTCCAAAAACCGATTGATTGTAGCACTTGATCGGTTGGATAGTCTTTCTCATCAAGTCCTTCATTCATGATGGCTCTGCGAATATACTGTTCCTTTTGCCAGTCAAATTTGATTAAATGCTGGCCGTTCCATCTGCTAGGATCATCGTGCAGAAGCATTTTATAAAAAAGACTGTGGAAGGTGCCCGTCACCACTTGATTCGCTTCGGATGGGGGAAGCTGGTATTGCATACGGAGTCTGTTTTTCATCTCACTACTTGCTTTTGTGGTAAACGTCACTAGCAAAATATGATGTGCAGGGATTTTATGCTTTGAGATGAGATAAGCTGCTCTTGCAGTCAACACCCTTGTCTTTCCACTACCAGCACCAGCAAGTACAAGCATCGGACCATCTTTATGTGTGACAGCTTCAAGCTGAGGTGTACTAAAGGTGATATGAGGAAAGAGGTCGATGGTGTGCACTTGTTCATTCTCATTTAAATGGAGAGGATCACCAACTTGTATGGCTCTTGGTTTTTGCCATTCAAACGATTCCTTTGTTTCCGAGATGATCTGTTTGCCATTTGGAAAACGAAAGCCACCAAGTTCTTTATAAGAAGTGAGATTTTCAGATGCGGATGTGTTGGTTTCTTCTTGTTGCTTTTCCGCTATTTCACAATCCTCTTGCTTGGATAGTTGTGTATGAATAAAGGCAGGTTCTTCATGTATATTAAGTCTGAAGAAAACCGATTGTCCGCAGTATGGGCAAGATAAGTGCCCTTTTTTTCCCTCATCATGGAGGAATTGATAATGTTCTCTCGAATACGTATGTAATGAGATCGTGCGATCATGTCGTCGTGCGTATTTCAAAGCTAGTCCTCCAATATCGTTATCAATCAAAAAAGAACAAGTCTAATCATATCAAATCAAGCATGTTTCAAACAGTCATATTTAGGGAATAGTAGAATAGAAGGGAAGCAAAGGAGGCGTTATTGATGGGTTATATAGCACCGATTCAGCCGGATCTGTATGTTCAATATACCAACCGTCCTGCTCCTCAGGATAAAGAAGATTATGCGAAAGTAACAAAGGTTACTCGTACCTTTCATGACAAGGTCTACAGAGAGCTGGAGAAAAAAGAGGACTTAGTAACAGAAGCTGAAACAAAAGTACAACAAAAAAAGCGAGAACGCTTTGTGCGAGATCTGTTTATGGAAGAAGGAAAAGGAATTCACGTCAATGTCTATATCTAAATGATGACGCTTTCTTTGTTGGGCGGATGGATTCCAAACAAAAAACCAGGGCATGATGGATGCTCTGGTTTTTTTGTGTTATGAAGCAGCTAGCACTTTTGTCATTTTCACATGAGGAATGCCTGCTTCTTCAAACGGCTCAGATACAGCGCGATAGCCTTTTTTTTCATAGAAAGCCAAGGCTTGAACTTGTGCATGCATCACAGCTTCTGTCGCTCCTTTTGCAATGGCTTCGGCTTCAAGTGCATCTAAAAGTTTGTGACCAAGACCAAAAGAGCGCGCTTCTTTTAACACACAAATTCGTTCAAGCTTTGCCTTTGTTCCTTCAATGATGCGTAGCCTAGCAGTAGCCTGTGGCTTTTCGTCATCATTATAAATAATAAAATGAATCGCCTTATCTTCTAGCTCATCAATTTCGATCTCTAACGGGACTGCCTGTTCTTTGACGAACACTTCTTTTCGAACATAATACGCATCTTCTCTTTGTGCTTGTGTACTCACGATGACTGTTTCCAAAATGACTTTAACCCTCTTCTCCTAAAATAAATGTTTCGTAGACGGTCCAAGAACCGTTTTCTAGTTGGTATAGTAGGTGAAAGCGATCGATCGTTTCCTCATGGTCAATACTTCCCAGCTTTAGTGTGCCAAGTACGTCTGAATGTTCATCATCTGATAATTTTTGGGCAACGGTCACATGAGGAACAAACGCATATTCAGGTGTGCCACTGATTGGGGCTGTGTATAACTTTTCATTTAATTTCATTAATTCTTCGGTCGGTTCTACTTTCATATAAATCACATTGTTGACAGGAGCGAATGAACTGAATTTTTTGATGCGTAATGTGATAGGAGAAGCTTTCTTTGCATATTCACGCAAACTGGAGACCACTTCAGCCGCTTCTAGATCCGTTAATTCAAACGGGGTTCTCAGTGTTAAATGCGGCGGGATAAGGGCATAGTTCGGATCGTAACGCTTCCGATATGAGTTCGCAATATCTTGCAATTTTTTTGATGGAAATAAAACCACTCCGTATTTCATCTTGTTCCCTCCTAATTAAGAAAGTATTTACTATGAGTCATTATAACAAAAACTAGTTGATTAACGAATATGGAAGTATTCTTTTTAACGAAGGAGAGATGAGTGGCTGCCAAAATGTCCACTTATGATCGCCTTCAAATGTTTCAAATAAATAATCCGCACCAGACTGTTCAAGAAGGGACTTTAACTCTTCATTTGGTTTCGTAAAATCAAGTACTTGGCCATCAGTTGTTTTCACCGCAGTTTCTTCAGATCCAATGTGATGAATAATCGCATAATGAGAAAGTGATGTGGATTGTTTGACGGCTTGTAAGACTGAATCATCGACATAAGGAGACTGTAAGATCAGACCGCCAAATAAAGAAGGATAGTCGATGGCTGTCATGAGTGAAATCGTAGCCCCTAATGAATCGCCAATCAAAGTGCGCCCAGATCCAATTTGATACGTAGGATAGCGTTCATCAATAAAAGGAAGTAGTTCATTTGCTAGAAAGCGCTTGTATGCCTCAAACTTTGAACCATCTGGGTGATACGTATGTCGTCTTTCTTTGACATTTTGATAAGGAAGACCAATGATAATGGAACGCTCCATCTCTTTGTTTTGCATCAAAGTCTCCGCCTGTCTACTGATTTTACCTAGACGAAAATAATCATGGCCATCTTGTGCAATAATGACATGATAGGTATAAAGAGGGGAGTAATTGACTGGCAAATAGATTAGAACTGTCATGTCCTGTCCAAGTTCCTTTGACTGTAATATTTCTTCTTGAATGATCCCTGATTTCTCCATAATCCATTCCTCCAGCAAACCAAATTCATGACAAGTGAAACGTTTCCATTCATTGTAACACGAAAAACAGGATGTACCTATATCCAAACGTGTCATGAAAAGGGTCAAAGTTCATTTTATTTTAAAATACAGAAAATTTTAATTAATCGTCACAAATGCCCTTGAAAAATACCATTTATTGCGTTACAGTATTAAGAATTAGAACAGACAGACAACACATTCTTATCGTGAGAGGTGGAGGGACTGGCCCTTTGAAACCTCAGCAACCGGTATGCATCACACGACGTGATGACCCAAGGTGCTAAATCCAGCAAGCAGTTTTTTGTGCTTGGAAGATAAGAGGAAGCGATTAAACCCCTTCTTCTTATGAGGAAGGGGTTTTTCTGTTTTGAAATTAGATTTTACTTAGGATGGTGTCAAATGACAGAACATGTGGAAACGAAGTTAGCGCAAATTGGAAACCGCAGTGAAGAGGCGACTGGCACAGTCAGTCCTCCTATTTATCTTTCAACGGCTTACAGACATAGAGGCATTGGTGAATCAACAGGTTTTGATTATATTCGTACAAAAAACCCAACTAGACAGATTGTAGAGGATGCTATTGCATCGCTCGAAGAAGGAACGTCCGGTTTTGCCTTCAGCTCAGGAATGGCTGCCATCCAAACAATCATGGCTTTATTTGAAAGTGGAGATGAACTCATTGTCTCATCAGACCTTTACGGCGGTACATATCGTTTGTTTGAAAACGAATGGAAAAAATATGGATTGCGTTTTCTGTACGATGACTTTTCAGATGAAGACGGTTTACGCGCTAAAATCACCGCAAACACAAAAGCAGTCTTTATCGAAACACCGACAAATCCATTGATGCAGGAAGCAGATATTCAAAAAATAGCGAAGATTGCAAAAGAACACGGCGCATTGGTTATCGTTGATAACACATTTTACACACCTGTGCTTCAAAAACCACTGACACTCGGAGCGGACATTGTCATTCATAGTGCCACCAAATATTTAGGAGGACATAACGATGTTCTTGCCGGGCTTGTTGTCACAAAAGGGGAGCAACTATCTGATGAGATGTTCCAGCATCAAAATGCAATCGGCGCCGTTCTCTCTCCATTTGACTCATGGCTGTTAATGAGAGGAATGAAAACACTCGCGCTTAGAATGCGCCAGCACGAGGAGAATGCCAAGGAAATCGCTGCGTTTTTAGAGGAACAGGCTGAAATTGGGGATGTCCTTTACCCAGGAAAGGGAGGCATGCTGTCATTCAGACTGGAAAAAGAAGAATGGGTCAATCCATTTTTAAAACAGCTCAAAACGATTTGTTTCGCCGAAAGTCTTGGCGGAGTTGAAAGTTTTATTACGTATCCTGCCACCCAAACGCACATGGACATACCAGAGGAAATTCGTATTGCAAATGGTGTGTGTAATAAGCTCCTTCGATTCTCCGTTGGAATTGAACACGTAGAGGATCTGAAAGCAGATCTCGAGCAAGCACTATCTCAAGTGAAAGAGGAGGTACATGTAAAATGACAACCCACGATTGGACACTTGAAACAAAACTCGTTCATAATGCGTTTAAAACAGATCGTTCAACAGGTGCAGTCAGTGTGCCAATTCAGCATGCGTCCACCTTCCATCAAAGCCATTTTGAAGAATTTGGACAATATGACTATTCCAGATCAGGAACACCTACACGTCAAGCGCTAGAAGACACCATAGCATCGTTAGAAGGAGGAACAAGAGGTCTTGCTTTTGCATCAGGCATGGCTGCCATTTCAACCGCTTTTCTTCTATTATCAAAAGGAGATCATGTCCTTGTCACAAGAGATGTGTACGGCGGAACATACCGAATGATCACCCAAGTCCTTTCAAGATTTGGCATTGAACATACATTTGTGGATATGACAGATTTGAATGAAGTCAAACATGGCATTCAATCAAATACCAAGGTCATTTACATGGAAACACCATCAAATCCTACATTGGGCATCACCGATATCAAGGGCGTTGTTCAGCTTGCAAAAGAGAATGATTGTCTCACTTTCTTGGATAACACCTTTTTAACACCTGCGTTACAGAGACCACTCGATCTTGGTGTTGACGTCGTGCTGCACAGTGCAACGAAATTTTTAAGCGGTCATAGTGATGTGCTATCAGGCCTTGCGGTTGTCAAAGATGAAAAGCTGGGGGAACAATTATATCAACTGCAAAACTCTTTCGGAGCTGTGCTTGGCGTACAAGATTGCTGGCTTGTGTTAAGAGGCTTAAAAACACTACAAGTAAGACTAGAGAAAGCGAGCGAAACTGCGTTAGAACTAGCATTATTCCTAAAACAACACCCTGCGGTGAAAAAAGTATACTACCCAGGACTAGATGACCACCCGGGGGCAGACATTCAGCGAGCGCAAGCAAGCGGAGCAGGAGCGGTTCTTTCATTTGAATTAGAAAACCAAGCAGCTGTCAAACAATTAGTCAATCATGTCACATTACCAGTATTCGCCGTCAGCCTTGGCGCTGTTGAATCCATTCTGTCCTACCCAGCAAAAATGTCACATGCCGCCATGCCGAAAGAAGAAAGAGAAAAAAGAGGCATCACAGACGGATTATTGAGGCTAAGTGTTGGGGTAGAAAATGGGGAAGATATCAAGTGCGACTTCAAACAAGCACTCGACCAACTACAGCCAATCCTTGTGAACCAATCATAAAGCGCGAAAAAAGCCGGCTATAACACCGGCTTTTTTCGATACTTTGAACAAAACCATTGACGCCTCACTTATTTGATTATATAATAGAGACTGTCAGTAACAGAAAGCCCAGAACTGATACATAATCCGATTCCGTAGCTCAGCTGGGAGAGCGCTACCTTGACAGGGTAGAGGTCGCTGGTTCGAGCCCAGTCGGAATCATCGTTGAAACCCTTGCGTAGTAAGGGTTTTTTGTTTTTAAGGTAACGAATATTTGTTCTGTTTCTTTTGATAGGGGACGAATGGGGACGAACTTTATCCACCAGATTGTTTCTCATTATTATTAGAATCAAAACGATTAAAGTGTTCTGCAGTGTTAAATTCTAATTTGTTTGTAACATGACCATAAATATCTGATGTTGTTTTAGCACTAGCATGTCCGGCTCTTTTCTGAATAGCATTAATGCTCTCACCTGCCTCTATAAGGAGGGCGACCATTTAATGGAACGGCTATTGCCGCTCTTTTTGAAGGATGTTACTTGATAATAGATAAGCAAAATCCTCAACTATCTATTTTTGCGGATGGTTTAGACTATAGATCAATTGATGTAGATTTTAAAACCTTTCTACAGAAATATATTGATTCTGAAGGCAAAGCGTTTTGGGAATAATAGAAGCATAGTGTCCATTGTTATGGACGCTTTTTTTATAAACACATTAATGATACTCTTTGTATCTTTATTCCTATTCAACGACAAGTTTTGTGTTGGTAAAATAGACCTTATGAGTAATACTGGAGGGAGTGACTTTTTCTGTTAAGATTCTTGAAGCGAAATCACTAACAAGCGCCATGGATTCAAGAGCTAAACACTATCAGGAACTCCGTGAACAAATGGTAGAATTGAAAAAAGCCTTAAATGGTGTGGCCAAACTCGGTGATGATTTTAAAGGAAAAGGTGCCGATAACATTAAAAGCTTCTATAAAGAGCCTTGCTGGAAATGTAGACATGTTTATCAGCTTCATTGATAAGCAAAAAGCCTTTCATGAAGGTGTTTCTTGTACACTTGATGATGCGAACTTTGGCGGCGAAACCTTTGTGGACGAACACTTTTTAGACGATGCAGTACATATGGGAATTAAAAACGCAAAAAGCATTGTGAAAGATTAAAAAAAGGCGCTCAAAACCATTTTTGAAGATATTGATGACCTCATTTCTTTAAAGGTGTTTGATAGCAAAAACTTCGATGAAAAGATCGCAGATGCTGAAGATGAGCGGAAAAAGACTGTTAAAGATTTAATCGAACTTGATCAAAATTTAAAAGATGAATATGCTTTGTCAGAGACTGAAGAGCAAGCTACAAAATCATTGTACGCAGAGGCGAGGAACTTACCGCAGGACAGCGAGTCGCAGCAGGTGGTATGGCAGCAGCAGGTTACATCCCAGTTATCGGATGGGCGGGGCGCATTGTCAAAGGTGGAAAAGCCGTATACAAAACCACTCAAGCCACGTCAACCGCATTAAAGGCAGTGGATATTTACAAGACCTCACAAAAATCATTTGACGCATTAAAAACAGCGCAAAAAGGATTATACGGCATCACTGCGGCCAATGGCTTTAGCGAAGCGATTACTGGAAGAGACATGTTTGGAAATAAGATCTCGAAGGAACAGCAAGAGGCGAGTATGAATGCGGCGCTGGGGATGCTTTTACCGTTTGGGGCAAAAGGATTTAATGGTAAGATGGGAATCAAGAAAGGTGAGAAAAATTCTTTATCTCCAGGTAATGGGCTAGCTACACATGAATCCAGAGGTGGGCACTTAATAGAGAGACATGTTGGGAAAACAGATGAAGAACTATTAGAAAGGCTGAATAGTAATCCTAAAATTACGGGTTCTTCTACTTTTAACGATAGAATGACTGCAGAAAGAGTTGCTGATTCAGTTCTGGGTGATCCTAAGAGTGTTGATAAAATACAAAAGTGGTTATCTGACCCCAACAGTAGACCTACATTACCATTAAAATATAAGGGTGATGGAGAGGTAATTGGCAGAAGTGTTTCGAGAAATTCAGAAGTAGTCGAGAATGTTGCAAATGCAAAAATTATACTGAAAAAAGATGAGAATGGCGGTTTTATTTTAACAGGATACCCTGTTAAATAGAAAGAAGGATGATAAAATGAATGAGAGTTACAGTTATTTAGAGGAGTTAGAAGATTTTTTAGGTGGGACATTTCATCAGGATATCGATTCACCAGAAGAATCGTTAGAGGAGTTTATTCATGAAGCTACTAAAGAATGTCTGCTTTCTACTATAAAGGATTGTCAGGATTTTTTGAATTGTACTTTAACAACACAAGAAAAAGAAAGCTTTATTGAAAATAATGCAGAAATCTATTTTCCAGCGATCTCATTAACCCCTATACAGTGGCTGAATAAAATAATAGAGGAAATGAAAGAAGCAGTGAAAATGAAGTAACAAAATGATCCTTGATTGGCCAATGCCTTTCAAGGTTTTTTGTGTTTATTGGGCTTTAAGCCGAGAAAAAACCGAGAAAAAGCCGACAAAAAGGGGACCTTTTTTCCTAAGTGGATCATCGTAAGATAGAAACAAGCAAAACGAACGTGAATATTTTGTCCAGAAGGAAGAACCCGCGGACACTGATCATTGAGCACTTTAAGTGCCTTGATTGGTGTCCGCTTTTTTTATTGGGAGACGCGCCTTTCCCTTATCAATGGCGTATTTGTATACGGAACAAAGGTGTTGAGGAATGTGGCCATACGAGAGGGACATTGTGAGCCTGGATAGCAGCTGGTCTGCGGCAGCCGAATCGAGGACAGTTTTTCAATTTACTTGATGATTGACTGTACTTGGCATAGTCATCATTCAAAAATCTATTTAAGCGAATAGCGTAAGGTGGTGCTTATTCGGCAAGGAGCGAGTGACATGAAGATCAGGGATTCTGGATTCTGTTTCTAAAGAGACATTAAAGCAATACGAGATTGGGAAGAGATCATGGGAACGAGACGTGACTTACCAACGGCAAGGTGGCCGTATTCGGAGAAAGTGGTAAGTTGAAGGGAACAATCATTTATTGGGGGCATGGCTGCAGGTGCATTGGTGAGGGATAGGAGCGCAAAAATATAAATAGGGAGCTGATGAGCATGGCATCATTGAAAAGTGTGTCGGCTAATCCGACAAAAGTAAATCATATTTTAGGAAATGATAAGGCGGAGATTAGCCTGAGCCACAAGAAAAACAAACTGATGATGCACATAACAAGATCGAGTATTTGATCATAAAAAAGGTAAATGGGTAAAAGAGAGAAGAAAAAGAATTGTGGATGCTTACGTGCCAGGTGTAAATGCGGTACATGAATCTAAAGTTGGTTATACAAGTTTATCTAGCTTTGTGAGAAAACAAGTTGATAAAGATGCAGCATTTAGATGCTGGATTAGTAGCATTTCGAATGTCATAATAGAATGAATACCTCAGCGGAGAAAACATATATAACAATAGAAACGTTCACGTTGGGCAAGATTACGTACGAAGAGTTGTTGAACGCTTTATCGTAGGAAAAGCTTATGGTGCCCTTTGAATGAAAAAGTTATAATTCACAGTAGTGATAGACAAAAATATAACATACCTCTTGAAAGGATGATTGTGGTGGTGAAAACAGATAAAGTCTCCTCCTGAATAAAGGAAATCACATTCAGGAGGAGATAAAAAATGTTTAAACAAATAGACGAACATTACCCGCGAAAAGAGCACTTTCATCATTATATGACGTTAACCCGATGCTCATATAGCCTGGTGATCGATCTAGACATCACCACATTGCTTTCGATATTGAAAGAAAAAAAGCTAAAAGTATATCCTGTGCAAATTTATTTGTTGGCTAGAGCTGTACAAAAAATACCAGAGTTTCGAATGGATCAAGTGAACGATGAACTTGGTTACTGGGATTTTCTCCATCCTAGTTATACGATCTTAAATAAAGAAACAAAAACATTTTCAAGTATTTGGACGCCTTATGACAAAAACTTTGCTCAGTTTTATAAAAGCTGTGTAGCGGACATTGAAACATTTAGCAAACCGAGCAAACTATTTCCAAAACCTCATATGCCAAAAAACATGTTCAATATTTCAAGTCTACCGTGGATTGACTTTACTTCGTTTCATCTTCATGTAACTACAGATGAAACTTATTTACTGCCAATCTTTACGTTAGGTCAATTTAAAATGAAAGAAGAAAAAATAATTTTACCAGTCGCCATTCAAGTACATCATGCTGTTTGTGATGGCTATCACGTCGGTCAATATGTGGAATATTTGAGGTGGCTTATACAACATTGCGAAGAGTGGTTAAACGATTCATAGTATATTTCCTGAATGGAAAGGTTAAAGCAGACTTAAATGAGTCTGCTTTTTTGTTGTGTAATGATAATGTAAATGTGCTAAGGGGCTATTAGTGTGTGATAAGGCAATGCAAAATACAAGGAGAAAAGAACAGGTGGTCTATGATTGCATGATGGAGGGTATGATTTATCGAGCTATCGGACTTCACCTATGGCTATCCCGTGAAAAGGTTAGGCAGATGAAAGATAATATCATTGACCAGTTATGCCAATATTGCTACTTTGTGCACCTTTTGAAAGAAGAAAAGTCGGTAGTGTAAACTTGAAGGCAGGACGAGGAGGAGGCATAAATTTCGCGCGTCACCAAAAGTCGATATATTTTCATTTTTTGTTTTTTTATACTAATTTCCCATTTATGATACAGTCAGATTATTGTAAGCATATATTTTCTACAGTGCGTTATCGTAGAAGGTTGTTTTACCCAGCGTTTAACAAAGTAGAAAGTTTTTCTAAATTCTTTTTCTCGATCATAAACGTGTTCAACTTTACTCATCTTTCCATCATCACCATTCATTTAAGTATATGGTTATATTCAAACAATACAAAATAAAAAAGGAGTTTACTTTGAAGAGAGAATCAATGAACTTGAAAGTTATATTCTTAGGTTGCTAGAAGAGGATAAATTTGATGATTACACTAACGATGAGTCGTACAGAATCAACAAAAGAACAAAAGAAGATATTGAAAATGAATAGCCTGTGCAAACACGAAGAAAGTGAATGTGAATTCGTTTGACAAATTACGTGGATAGTTCCATTTGTTTACTTCCTGTCGATATATAGATGGGAGGCTGGTAATAATTGAATAATAATTTAGACCATAAACAAAACGGAGAAACAAAAACATTTGAAAAAATTGATAGTGTCCTTGAATATCTTAAAGATTTTACTATTCCTTTCGCGAAAAATGCAACATTTCAAGATCATGAAAAATTTAAAATAGAAATTAAAAAGAAATCATTGAATATAAATCAATTAAGAAAGCTTATAAATATTTTAGATTTAAATCTAAAAATATCAAAAGAGGATTCTAAGTTTACTCCAATTCTATTTACTATTTATCTTACGCTATTTACATGTGGGGCAACTATAGTGCCAGAAGAAGGAGAATTTTGGTTTGTGATAAGCCTATTAACTGCAGCATTAATTTTAATGTTAATGCTGTTATTTATAACAGAACAAAGACGGAAACAATCATTTAAATATCATATTTATATAATGTTGTTAGAGGAAGTCATTGAAGAAAATATGAAAAACATTAAACAAAAAGAAAGGATTATCTTAATAGAGAAACCAGAAAAGAAAATAAAAGAGAGTGAATAAATTCTCTCAACAATTTAGACAAATATTGCTGTCGATATAGTATAGTTACGAGTTAAATCTTCGAGAAGCATCCTGCGGGGTGCTTTTTTTTCCTGTAAACTGCTTCCGGTGAAGAATCTCTATAAAAAGCATTAGCTTAAAGGTAGAGTGCGGCGGCAGTTTAGAAGAAATAAAAAAACACTTCAAAGAGTGCTATTTTAAACATTTTTCCAAGAGGACTAACACATAAAAAGTCAAAATCTCTTTAATTGATCAACGACGACCAAAAATATATTTTTGTATCTTTATCCCTATTTTATGATAAGTTTTGTGTTGGTAAAATAGACCTTATTGTTAATAATGGAGGGAGTGACTTTTCCTGGATAAGATACTTGAAGCGAAATCACTAACAAGCGCCATGGATACAAGGGCTAAACACTATGAGGAACTCCGTGAACAAATGGTGGACTTGAAAAAAGCCTTAAATGGTGTTGCCAAACTCGGTGATGATTTCAAAGGAAAAGGTGCCGATAATATTAAAAGCTTCTATAAAGAACTGGCTGGAAATGTGGACACGTTTATTGGTTTTATAGATAAACAAAAAGTCTTTCTTAAAGGTGTTCCAGGCACACTGGATGATTTGAATTTCGGCGGAGATACCTTTGTTGAGGAACAATTTTTAGACGACAATGTACACATGGGAATCAAAAATGCCAAGAGTATTGTGAGTGA